>JAQGPB010000273.1 GCA_028293265.1 Pedosphaera sp.
TTTCCGGCGATTCCTGCTTCACCGTCTTAGCCACTTCGCGCCCATCCAGGTAAGGCATCCCCAGATCCGAAATGACCACGTCGAACGGTTTGCCTTGCTTGACCGCGTGACGGAACGCCTCCAACCCCGCTTGTCCGCCATCGGCGGCCTGCGCGCGGTGGCCTTCCTTTTCCAAAATTTCCTTCACCAGTTCGCGCAGCAACGGCTCGTCATCAATGCACAGAATCTGCAAAGATTCCGTCGGGCCCGCGGACTTCTTGATGACGTTGGCATCCGCACGTTGCGCGAGCAGCGGGAAAATCAGGCGGACAGTCGTGCCATTGCCGAGCTCGCTTTCGACTTCGATTTTGCCCTGGTGCCGTTCCATCACGCCATAAACCATCGCCAGGCCGAGGCCGGTGCCGCGCTGGCCCTTGGTGGAGTAAAAAGGTTCCAGGCAATGCTTGAGCGTCAATTCGCTCATGCCCGTGCCATTGTCAATCACCTCCAGCACGCCATGGGTCGCCATGCTCTCGCCATTGTCGCCCACGCCGAGGTTCCGTGTGCGGGTGCGCAAAGTCAGCTTGCCGCCGCTCGGCAGCGCGTCCACCGCGTTCAAAATCAAGTTCGTCATGGCCTCGCGCACCTCGGCCTCAATGCCCGCCACCTGCGGCAGGTCCGGCGCAAAATCCGTCTGCATCTCGACCATGATGCCGCGGCCCTGCGGAATGTCCCGCCAGCGCGGACGCGTCATGTCAATCACCTGCTCGGCCAGCAGATTGAGGCCGAGCGGAAAAAGAACTTCCTGCTTGTCGCGCTGGCGGTAAAATTCGCGCATCCGCGCCACGATATGCGCCACATCCTCGCCCGCCGTGCGGATGTAATTCAAATGCTTGCGCGCGCCCGGGCTCAGGTTGGGCTCGTATTCCAAAAGCAGTCCCGCAAAGCCCACCACCGGCGAGAGCGCGTTGTTGATGTCGTGCGCGATGCCGCTGGCCATCTGGCCGAGCGCCCGCAGCCGGTCCTGCTGCATCACCGCCTGCTGGCTTTGGCGCAGATTATTGTAGGCGTTTTCCAGTTCCGTGTGGAGCTTCGCCTGGTGCGCGGCGAGCGCCACATGCCTGCTCAGCATACGCAGAAATTCGCACTCGCCGCTGCTCAGGCTGTTGGCCGCCTGCCGCGCCACGATCAGAACGCCAAACAGTTTGCCCTCGACCATCAGCGGCACCGCCACCGCGCAACGCAGCCCCGCGGCAAAAAGTTTTTGCGCCAATGGCGGGGTGAGTTCGCCCGTGTCCGACCAATAGACCGTCTCGACCTGTTTGCAGCGGTCCAGGCCGCTCGGCTCGAAGGCCATCATTTCGCCGGGCTTCAACAGCGGCTGGCCGGCTGCGGTTGGATTTTTCTCCCGCAAGCCGGTGACAATCAGCGCGTCTCCCTGCGGCCCGAGCAGAAAAACGCCGCCGAAATCCACCGGCAGATGTTCTTCCAACTGCCGCAGCACCACCTGCAAAATGCTGGAAAGGTCCTGCCGGTTCGAGATCACCTCGGTGATTTGGTTGAGCAGGCTGATGCGCGTGAGCTGCTGCTGCAAGGCTTCCTGCGCCCGTTGTCGCTCGCTTATTTCCGACTTGAGATCCTGGGTGCGTTCCTCCACGCGTTTTTCCAGCTCGTCATTCACCTCATGCAGGACTGCATCCCGCATTTGGATCTGCGCCAGCATCTCGTTGAACACATCCACGAACTGGCCGAGTTCATCCTCGCTCTGTTTCACCGCGCGGACTGAATACGTCTTTTCCGCCGACACCGTCTTCGCCGTCTGGGCCAGGTGCGAAATCGGGTCGGAAATGATCCGCCGCAAACCGGAAGCGAGAAAGAAGGTGATCGACAATGAGGCCAGCATGAACAGCAGGATGATCCCGCCATATTGCAGCAGCCGGTCGTGCAGCTCGTTCAAATCCGATTCGAGATAAATCGTGCCGATGTTCTCCCCATCCTTGATGATGCGATGAAAGAGCTTCAGATGGTCGTTTTCAAACCAGGAGCCCTCGCCTTTTGGCGCTGCCGGCAGGCGCTGAGCCGGGATGCCGGCCGGATACGTGGCGAAAATCTTCCCGTTGTTGTTATAGATGCAAGCCGAGACAATGTGGGGTTTCGCGCTCAACGCGCCCAGGCTGTCGTAAGCATCCTCATTCTTGCCGTACAAAAGCGCCGCGTCATTCTGCGTCGCGATGAATTTTGCCAGGCTCGAAAGTTCCGTGCGCATCCGCAGGCGGAAAGTGACCAGTTCATACGTGACGAACGCCGCGGAAATCAGCAGCAAAGCCACCGTGCTGGACACCATGATGATCAGCGTCAGTTTACGGTTGATGGAACTGTGGCGGAGGCCGCGCATCGTGGTTGCTTTCATTTATTTGTCCCCGCCTTTCTTTCGCGCCAGATTCAGCAGCTTGGAACTGATGGTCAATCCCGCCTGGGTCGCCGCCGCATCGTTGATCTCGAAACGGACCTTCGTTCCCTCCATCACGAAATTGATCATGCCGCCGGCCTCGGTGAAACGGTCGGTTTCACTGACGGTAAGGATGCTCGCCTGCTTGAGTGCGGCCACGGTTTCAGCCAGGTTGCGTTTGGGTTTTTGGCAAAGAAAAACAACTTGGCAAAACCTCATCTCCGCGGGCGACGTCACCGGACGGAGATTGAGCGGGTGGCCGTTGATGGTCTTGTCCTTGACCGCCAGCGCGAGGGCGGAACCGAATGGATCCTCGCCCACAATGCCGATGGTGATGGGCGAGTTGGATTCAGCAAACGCACTCTCCGGCCATTTGACAAATTTTGCGAAATTATAAAGAAACGCCGCCTTGACCTGGTACTCCGACGGCCCTGCTTCGTCCGCCCGGGCGCATAGGCCCGCCATCAGCGTTCCGTAAAGAAAGCTGAGCAATACGACTTTTGCCACTGTTTGTTTCATCTAATCTTTTAACGCGCCACGCATCGCCGGAGGATTCCGAGTTCCGCTCTGCGGTGAGCGCCGTGTCCATTAAAAATGCCAGGTCACCTTTGCGTAACCTCCGGGGCGGATCTCCGTCCGCTGGGTGCCGATGAAAGTGGGAGCGAACTCCGCGTGATGCGCGCTCCCGAGATTTTGCCCCACGATGGCCAGTTCCAAATTCTTGATTGGCCGCCAGCCGAGCCTCACATCCAGCGCCACATAACTGCTGATGCCCAGGGCTGGCAGGCGGTCCACATACCGCACCGTCCAATCGAAAGAAACATTACGCGGCAAATCCATGCTGGAACGCAGGCTGGCCTGCTGCTGCGGGCTTTGCCCGACGTCGGTGTTGAGCATGATCGGGTCCGGCCCCTCCAGATGCATTTTGAGCAGGCTGTAGGTCGGTTGCAAACGCCAGCCCTTCACCACCTCCCAGGTCGGCGACAGTTCGAACCCATAAGTTTCGCCATGCAACTGGCTGTCCAGATGGAACGGTATGAACGGCGGCGAAGGGGTCACGGGCGGTTGCGTGGGTGAAGGCCCCAACGCATCGCTTTGCAGATGATCGTAAAAATTGTAGAACGCCGTCACATCAAACGACAGTTGTTTGCATGGCTCGACCCGGTAACCAAGCTGGTAAGCCAGCAGTTCCTCCGAGCGGATGTTCTGGTTCCCGTAAAGCGTCACGGGCAATGCGGGAGTGCCGGGCCCCAGCGTGCCCGGGGCAACGAGCTGGTTGAGCTGGAGAAATTCATCCGCCTCCGAAGGCGTGCGCACCGCGCGCGAAACCGCCGCCCAGACCGTATGATGCTCGGCCGGGGTCCACAGCAGCCGCCCGTCCGGCTGGAATTCAAACCCGGTGTAATTATTGTGCTCCAGCCGCGCGCCCACAGTGAGTTGCAGCCGGTCGGGGACCAGCGTCATTTCATCCTGCGCGAATACATTGAACAACTTTGTGCTCGGATCGTCGGGATTGAACGAAACCGTCGGCGTGTTTCCAATCTTGTCCAGGCTCAGGCGATAACCCAGCCCCCACACAAAATCATTGCGATGCTCGCCGCCCAGCGTGAAATGATGCTGCAGATCAATGTCGAACGTATCCAGGTCCTCGTTGAAGATCGTCGTTCTCCGGTCGGAGCGGTCATAATACGTTTGCAGCGTCAAATCATTGGCATCGGCAAATGAGTGCGACCACCGCCCCAAAATGTTTCCCCCGCCGACCCGTTCCGTGTCCACCGTCGGCAGTACCGCCAGTGGCGCAAAACTGAACGCTCCGTAAATTTCCTCCATGCGTCCGCCATAGACATCCCCCTGCAAAGTCACCAGGTCGCCCCCTTTTTTGCGCGTGTCCCAGTCAATCCGGAACCCGCCCTGGCCCAGCCGCCACGCATCGTGCGCATTGCCCCCGTTCACCGCGAACATGCTGCCCCGGTCGAAATATTGCCCGTCCACCCGGTAATAGACGTCTTCCGCCAGTTGGCCGCCGTAACGTAGCGCCGCGGAATCCTGCTCGTAATTCCCCCCGCTGGCCGTTGCCAGAAAACCCTGCGTCTCCGCCGCGCTCTTCGTGATGATGCTGATGACGCCGTTGACCGCGTTCGCGCCCCACAGGCTGGCCCCCGGCCCGCGGATGACTTCAATCCGGTCAATGTCCTCCAACAGCGGGTTCTGCACATCCCAGAACACGCCGGAAAAAAGCGGCGTATAAAGGCTGCGCCCGTCCTGCAGGACCAGCAGCTTGTTTGCGAACACATCATTGAACCCGCGCGCGCTCACCGCCCATTGCTGCGAATCCACCTGCGCCACATCCAGCCCCGGCACCAGCCGCAACGCCTCCGGTATGCTCGTCGCCCCCGAACGCCGGATGTCATCCTGCGTCAGCACCGAAATCGCCGCCGGCGATTTGGAAAGCTTCTCGGACTTCTTCGAAACCGACGTCACATCCTGGTTCAGCAAGTCGTCAATGGACATGCTCGTCAGCCGGTCCATCTCATTCGTCTGCGCATCCGCCGCCCGGCCCGCTGTGTTGGCGATAAACCATGCAAATGCCAGCAGCAAGGCTCGCAACCCGATACGGGCGGTTTTCATTTGCAAGTTCTTCATATAATTCACGTACAGGCTGGCATTCAGCAGGTTACATGCCCGTGCGTGTAGTGTTTTTAGCCATCGCGTGCGCTGGACGCGGCTTTTTGACCGGGTCAAACGACGGCTGTTTTTTGGCGGGCTGACCGGCTTGAATTGAGGCAAGTAACCGGCTCCGCATGCAGATTTTGCCGTGATTGTCCCGGCATGAGACAAACCTGTCCCACCGCCATCGCCGCCCAAATTTTATTGCCCGCCTTTCCTCGTGTCCCAAACAAAGACGAACACAGCCACTTCTTCAACGCCCCGCTCCATTCCTATAACTCCCATTCCTCCCATTCCTCATGCTGATTCGCAATGAAAGCCGGCACATGCACGTAGCCTGAGCCCCGTGGCGCGCCTTTCTTCTCTCTCGCCCCATTCGATGTTGGCTACTGGCTATTGGTTATTGGCTACTGGCTATTGGCTGTTGGCTGTTGGCTGTTGGCTGTTGGCTGTTGGCTATTCGATGTTTTCCAAATCCCCCCAGGGCTGAAAGCCCGCCATATTACAGCCTGGGCAGAAGCGAGCACCGCGAGCGCAGGCCCAGGTATCCAGCCACCATCCATTCAAGGCCGGAAGGGCCGGTACATCTTGCCTGGTTGGGCGAACCTTGGCCAAATGATCAGACCCCAGTGCAGAAAAACGACCCTTTTGGCGTGTAGGGAAAAAAGATTTTTTCAGGGGTCAAAAAGTGCGTGTTTTTCTGAAAGCACGGATGGCCTGTAAACATTGCCCGCAACCGCCTTTTTTTCACAAAGATTCATCAAAGTAAAAAAACGTGTCAAACCTACCGTAGGTTTCATTTTCCAGTATCCGCTCTGGTAAAGTGGGTTCCATGAAGGCTCAATATGGAGCAAGGCAGAGTAAAGGCCGCGGGCCTGACGGGAGTGCCGTGGCGCGGGCGTCCCGCCCGTCGCCCGGCCCTCAACCCTCAACGCTCAACCCTCCACCGCATCGGCGCGGAGTTTCTCACCAAATCAGCCCAAATCTCACCCAATGCCACCCCAAACCCCGCAATGGCCAGCCTTTCCCATGCGCTCCACCGCCGCCCATTCGTCCCATCACTCCAACACTCCATCACTCTCATCCCACCGGACGCTTGGTTATTCTCTGGTGCTTGGAGCTTGGACGCTTGGAGCTTTTCCCCCTGCTTTCCCGGGGAAACCGCCAATGAACGATTGCATTTCTCAAAAATCCGTTAAAGAGTTAGGAATGGTGCCAGACGAACATCCGCGTATTGTCGTTCTCGGGGCGGGCTTCGGCGGCCTGGAATTTTGCAAACATTTCCAGGACCCGGACGCGCGCATCACCTTGGTGGACCGCACCAATCATCATCTCTTTCAACCGCTCCTTTACCAGGTCGCGACCGCCGGGCTTTCCGCGCCGGAAATCGCCCAGCCCATCCGCTCCATCCTCTCTGGCCAGCCCAATGTCACCGTGTTGCTCGACACCGTCTGCGCCTTTGACCTCGCGGAAAAAAAAAGTCATCTGCGCCGATATTGTCCTGCCGTATGACTATCTCGTGCTCGCCCTGGGCGGCTGCACGAGTTATTTCGGCCACCCGGAATGGGAGCAATTTGCGCCCGGATTGAAATCGTTGAGCGATGCGATCAGCATTCGCAGCCGGATCTTGCTTGCGTTTGAAAAGGCCGAATCCGAGGGCGTGCCCGATGGCCTGCAAAAGCTGATGACCATTGTCGTCGTGGGCGGCGGGCCGACAGGCGTGGAACTGGCCGGCGCCTTCGCGGAACTCACGCGGCACGTGCTCAAGGCCGATTTCCGACGCATTGACGCCTCGCAGGCGCACGTCATTTTGCTCGAAGCCGCCCCGCGCGTCCTCGCCGGGCTGCCCCCTTCGCTCTCTGCGAGCTGTCAGCGCCAATTGGAGGAACTCGGCGTGCAGGTCCGCACCAATACCAAGGTCAAAAACATCAGCCAGGGCCGCGTGGACCTGGAAAACGGCGAAACCATCCACGCTGAAAATATCATCTGGGCCGCGGGCGTTTCCGCCGTGCCGCTCACGAAAACGCTCGGTGTCGAAGTGGACCGCGCCGGTCGCATCAAGGTCAACCCCGACCTCAGCCTGCCGGGCCATCCGGAAGTATTCGCCGTCGGCGACCTGGCCCTGGTGTTGGACGCAGACGGCAAACCCGTGCCCGGAGTTTCGCCCGCCGCCATGCAGATGGCCAAGCACGTCGCGCGCATCATCGGGAACGAGCTGGCCTTCTCCGACGCCGTTGAGCGTCCGGCCTTCAAATATTGGGACAAGGGAACGATGGCCACCATCGGGCGTTCCGCGGCGGTGGCCAAGGTCGGCAAGCTCGAGTTTTCCGGCCTGCTCGCCTGGCTGGCCTGGCTGGTGGTTCACCTGATTTTTCTCGTCGGCTTCCGCAACAAGATTTCAGTGTTGTTCTCATGGTTTTACTCCTACCTCACCTACAAACGCGGCGCGCGCATCGTCACCAACGCCATGCCGGATGACGTCTGCGCCGTGCGGGAAACCCCGCCCGACGCGAAAGCAAAAGCGGCGTGAAATATTTCGCGTTTATGGGAATCAATAATGGTAGCGCATTTGCAGCAGGAGAATCCCCTGTTCTGTTGCACGGTACACCAGGCGGTGTTCCTGATCAATGCGGCGCGACCAATAGCCGGCCAGCGAGTGCCGCAATGGCTCGGGTTTGCCAATTCCTGAATTGGGATTGCGACGAATGTCCTTCAACAATTCATGAATCCGGCGAACCATTTTCTTGTCCGTCTCCAGCCAGTATTGGTAATCCTCCCAGGCCTGATCGGAGAAAATCAGGTTCATGCCTCAAGATTGACTTTGCGGCGCCTGCCTTTTCCAGCTTCCAATTGTTGTGTGGCGGCCAGCAGACGCCGGGCGTTGGCGCGGCTTTTGAGCAGATAGGCGGTTTCCGCAAGGGATTCGTAATCTTCCAGCGAGAGCATCACCACCGACCGCTGCTTTTGCCGCGTGATGACGACCGGCTCATGGTCATCGCAAACGCGGTCCATCGTGCGGGCCAGCTTCTCCCGCGCATCGGTATAACTGATCGTGCTCATGTTGTACAAATATATGTCCAGAAACAAGAGTGCGTCAACCGCGCTTTTACCATCTGAATCTTAGCTGTTGTTCCGACACGCGAATGAGTGATTATTTGCACAATTGTTAGGCCGCTTCAGGAATTTTATGTCCTTTCGGCAAAACAGGAAGCAGGAGATTGAGTGGCAATCATCACGAGCAACGAAACCGTCATGCCAGCCAGAATGGGCGTTGCGCGGACTTTCCTCCAGAGCGCCGGCGTGGTAGATTTTTTTCACGATGAGCAAGGCAGCAAAAAAACGTGATTGTCCGGCGGTGGGCCATTCCATCTCGGCCGCGGAATGCGGCAGCAACCGGGTCAGCCATTATGCCTGCCCGGCGGAGTGCCCTTACCTGCCTTTCTCACCCGCGAATTATTCCCAACTGCTCGAGCTTGAGGACAAATTGAATCCGCAGACCATGGACCAATTGCTGGCGCGCGCGGAGAACCGGCCGGCGCTGGAACGGGCGTTGGAGAAGGCGCGGTTCAGCCCGAACGCGCATGCCCTGCACGCCTGCTATGAATGGAATGCCTTTTTCGCGCGCGGCGCCGATGGCCGCACTTTCGCGGAGCGCTGGGCGGATTCCCCCACCTCGGGACTCAAGAACGATGAACTTGTCCTGCTCCGCGCCCAGATGCAAACCCGCGTGGCCCTGCTGGAAATCCGTCGCGTACTGGACGGGGAGCAGGTGGAAGCGGTGGACCTCCTGACACCCGGCGGGCCAACCTTGCGGCTGCATGACCGCAGCCTGGCTTCGATGGCGGTGCGCTTTGCCACGGCCCTGGCCTGGCTTTATCCGCTGCCGCATTACTGGCGGTTAAGCGGCACGGCCATATTGCTGCCAGAATTCGGCGGCTTCGAGCCAGCCGAAATTGTGACGGAAATTGTCAGCCATCTGGGCGGCCCGGTGACGGAACCGGAGATGCGCCGCTGGCTGGCGGAAAATTTCGTCCGCTTCGATGAATCGCTCGCGGCCGTGTCCCGCATGCGACGGATGCAAATGTTCGCCGGCCTGGATGCGAAATGGGGCAAGGCGGTGTATGAATTGCAGGCCCCGTTTGCCGAGTGCGTGGAGCGTTTGGAGGATGTGTTCGATGTGCAACCGGACAGCCTCACGCCGGAGGAACGGAAGGAAGGTTTCGCCGAGGCCCGCGTCTGGACTTCGGAAACACCCGACTCCAAGCAAATGGCGCCGCCCGGGGCTCAAACGGTGCTGGGCCGCGTGCTGCTGGGGCAGGCGCACTGGCGGCTGGAGGCGTTTGGCGCGGAGCGGCTGGCAAAGTTGCGCGGGCAATTCGAAACGCAAATGGGCGACCGTGTGCGCTTTACCGGGGAACGGCTGGACGACTTGGGCGCGGCCATGGCGGCGAAAGAACCGTCGGTGGACAAATCTCTGGTGCCGCCGCGCCTGCTGGAGCAGCCGGAACAAATGCTCATCACCTCGTCGCGCGTGCTGGCACCGCCGCCGGGCGTTCCGTTGGCAGCGACCGAGGCGGAATTTCGCCGGGCAGCGGAGCGGGCATTTTTGGATGACCAGATTCCCGCGCTGGACAACCGCACCCCGCGCGAAGCCGCCCGCGACCCCGCTTTGCGTCCGCGCCTCATCCGCCTGCTCAAGCAGCGTGTGCGCACGCACGACGAACACAATCTCGAGACGGGTGGCAATGACGACATCAACTGGATGTTGCGCGAGCTGGGCGCGGACGAAATCAGCTTCGACCCGCCTCCACTGCGTCCGCCTAGACCGCGCATCTCGCCAACCAAGGCTGAAACGGACTGGGAAGATGAATGGGGTCCGGCAGCCTCGAACCTGCCTCCCGCTCCCCGCCTGACCGGGGGGCCGTTGAGTTTTGAGGAAGCTTCCCGCCGGATCGCTGAGGGCATGGACGCCTTCGCCACCGCCGCGGAAGCCGCCGATGAACTCGAGGCCATGGGCCTGACCATTCTGGGCGATGCCGATGACCTCAGCCTGGATTATTTTGATGATGAGGAATTCGGCTTTGTCGTTCCCTTCATCCTGCAAGCGGCGCTGGCGCTGATTCAGCCGGGATTCAGCGCTCCGGCCACGGATTATGATTCGCTGGAGCGGGCTTTCAAATCGAACATGGAAAAATTGCTCCGCCACTTTGAGCTGGAGAAGCCCGATGCGGAAGGGATGTTGTCTTTCCTGGCCGATTCGCCGCAGCCAAACTTGATGAGCGTCCTGTCGGCTCAATTCTTGAACTCAGCCATGAATGCCCCGAAAAAACTGCGCCCCAAACTGCAAGCGCAGCCCTTCATGCTGGCGCTGATCAAAGCAGTCGTGGGAGAGCTGGACCGCGCGTTGAGGCAATGATGGAACGGATTTGTGTTTGAGTCCCTTACTTGGAACGGCCAGAATGCGGCGAGATGAATTCTTCGGATGACATTCCCAAACTCCGCATGGCGCCGGTGGAAACGCCGGAGCAGCTCGCGCAACGCGCCGAGCGCGAACGCCGGGCGGTGGAGTT
>JAQGPB010000275.1 GCA_028293265.1 Pedosphaera sp.
TGGACGGCTTCTTCCGGTTTTACGCGGCCTTCGGTGATGGCTCGCAGCATTTCGATGAACGCGAGCTGATGCTCGGCGTTGTTGATTTTGCGGCCGTAGAGGGCAACGCGGGCGCCGTATTTTTGCGCGTCGTGGATCAGCTTGAAGGCATCGTAGGTTGTCCCAGCGCTGCCGCCGAGAATGCCGACAACAAGGTTTGGATCGTATTGCGCCAGTTCTTCCATTGCCTTGGGGCCGTGATAGACAATTTTCAGGAACACCGGACGACCCGCTCCGGTCACACCGGCGAGGGTGCGGATAATTTTGTCGTTGATGAATTCGCCGAGCTTTTCCGGGGCGATGCCGCTGTTCACATTCGGATCGAAAACTTCGAGGAAATAACGGAATTTTTTACGTTCCGCTTCTTCGCGAAACTCCTTGAAAGCCAGCAAGGTTTCGCGGTCCTGTTCCAGATCGTTGACGAAGGTGCAGGAGTAAAGACCGAGGTTCGCGCCGGGAAAATCATCCGTAGTGCGGTCGCACTCGACCTGGCCGCATTGAATATGGTCAATCGTGGCCGAGCGAAAAGGCTGGGCAGGTTCGGCGGTATAACAACCGTGGCGCACCGCCCAGACATCGGTGGTGTCGTTGGCGCGCGCGGCGGGGGTGACGTGCGAGGTTTTGAAAAGCCCTTCCTTGATCGTGAGTTGTTCGTTCACGTAGGCGGACATCAGCATGATGTCCACCAATCCCTGGTGAACGACTTCGCGGATGATGTCCAGGAATTCCGGCAGATTGCGCGAGCCGAATTCATCACGCGTCCAGACCTCGGGTGAGAACTGGCCGGGGCGTGCGCCGGGCCGCGCCAGATAGCCGCGCGGACCGGGGGCGCGGACGCCGAAAGCCATGTCGGCATCCTTGGCGTCGGCCAGGATGAATTCCTTCGTGGCGTGCGGTGCTGCGTGAATGGCCGCGAGCTTTCGGTCAAGAGAGCGAATCATACGTTCTGAGTTTTAACAGAAGGAACAGAGGGAGTTCAATGGTCTCGTATGGGACGTATATGATATGTGCAATGGTTTACTTGGTTTCACCGAGCAGGATTTCGACGGCTTTCTCAATCTGGCGGTCGTGGCCGGCGAGGAAATCGGCGGGGGTATTGTCAATATAGACATCGGGCGGGACGCCGTAGTTTTCAAAATCCTGGCCTTTGGCGGTATAAACGCCGACGCCGGGGGTGCGGAGGGTTGAGCCATCAAGCAATTTGAAAGCACCGGTGCCGATGACCGCTCCGTAAGTCGGAACGCCGATGACCTTGCCAAGTCCCAATTCCCGGAAGCCTTCGGGAAACATTTCCGCATTGCTGGCGGAACGCTCGTTTTCCAACACGGCCAACGGGCCGAAGAAGGCTTGCGACGGGCGGTTGATTTCGACCGAGTCGCGGCTGCGATAGGATTCGTACTTTTTGCGCTGGTTCAGGATGATGAGCAATTCCTGATCAATGCCGCCGCCGCCGTTGAAGCGCTCGTCAATGATAAGCGCTTTTTTGTCGAGATTTTGGAGCAGGTCGCGCTGAAATTTGTCGTAAGAAGGGGAGTCCATCGCCTTGATATGAAGATAGCCGACCTGGCCTTTGGAGATTTTCCTTACCATGTCCTTGCGGTCATTTACCCAGCGATCATATTCGAGGTTTCCCTGGGCAGTGGCCGAAAGGGGGTCAATGCTGACGGTCCATGAGCCTTTCATGTCGGGCTGCGAATTCACCGAGAAGTCGAACTTTCGGCCGGGGACCAGATTGAAAAGCCGCCAGTAATTCTGCCCGGTCGTCAGTTCCTTGCCGTTCACCGCCAGGATATAATTGCCGACTGCCAGTTTCACATAATCGTGATCGGCGGGGCCGTTCTTGTAAATGTAGCTGATTTTGAAACGGCCTGAGGCGTCCGGCTCCATCTCAAAACCGGGATATCGGGTCTGCACACTTTCCGTGGCCTGATCGGCATTGCCGCCGCCGGAGATGCCGGTGTGGGAAGCGTTCAACTCGCCGATCATCTGCATGATGACATTGTGAAGTTCCTCCTGATCGGCGATGTCGCCCAACAATGATTGATAGTTGGTCTTTGCGGCGGCCCAATCCACGCCGTGCATCTTGCGGTCGTAGAAACGATTTTTCATGGTGTTCCAGGCTTCTTGAAAAACTTCGTGTCGTTCATCGATCTGGTTCACTTCCATCCGCACGGTGAAGGCAATGCGTCGGGGTGTTGAAGCAGAATCCGAGGCGGGAGTGGCGGAAGCTGCACCCGCGCCCCCACGAAAACCCCTGCCGCCCATGCGTCCAGAAGGAGAAGAGGCCGAAGCGGAATCGTCGGCGGGTGCTGCGGGAGCCGGCACGGAATAAATTTCGCCGCCTTGCAGATAATAAATATTGCGGCTGTCCTTGGACCATTGCACATCGCCGAAACCGCCGCCGCCGAAACCACCACGTCCGCGCGGCTGGTCATCCGCCCCGGAAGGAGGGGCGGCGGTGCCAACGCGGGTGAGGCGCGAGCCGTCGTCAAGGATGGTGTAAAGGCCGGGACCGCCGCCGCCTTCTTGCGGAGTGCTGCCGCTCATCGCAACGAAGGCAAGACTGTGACTGTCTGGCGCGGGGACCACGTTGAAGACGGAGCCGGACATGCTGGTAAGTTTTTTGAAACGGCGTTGCATGCCGTCCCAGACGATTTTCACTTCGACCGGAGCATTGGACCTTGTGTTCGCGCCGAAACTGCGCGGGCGGCGATTGGTTTCGGCAGTGTCAGTTTGATCACCGTCTGAGGGCGCGGCGGACGGGCTGTTGGCGCCTGCGCCCCGGCGAAAACGGGGCGTCTCGGGAGCTGCTTCGGCCTGGGCTTCGGTGTTGATTTCCTTTTCCTCATCAGGATTCTTTTCAATCGGCGTGAGCGTCAAGCTGTAGAGCTGCATGGTGGAGCGGTTCAGCGAGGACATGGCGGGTCCTCCGAAACCGGCGAGAAAGACCAGTTTTTTGCCATCGGGAGTCCACTTTGAGCCGGAGGAGGAAAGGAATTCCTCGTTCTCGATCATCTGTTCTTCACCATTGGTCAGAGATTTTACGAAGACATGCGGGCGCAACAAGGCATCGTCCTTCGAGTAGGAAATCCATTTGGC
>JAQGPB010000281.1 GCA_028293265.1 Pedosphaera sp.
ACCAAATCGGTCCGTGAAAGTGACTGGCAGGTGGAAGCGGTGCCGGCGGATTTGCAGAATCGGCGGGTCGAAATCACCGGGCCGGTTGACCGCAAGATGGTGATCAACGCCCTTAATTCCGGGGCGAATTGTTACATGGCGGATTTCGAGGATTCCCATTCGCCGACCTGGTCCGGCACGCTGGACGGACAAATCAACATACGCGATGCCGTGCGTGGCGTCATTGAGTTTCGAAGCCCGGAAGGGAAGCGTTATACGTTGAACGAAAAGGTGGCGACGATGCTGGTCCGTCCGCGTGGCTGGCATTTGACGGAAAAGCATGTGCGTGTGGACGGACAGTTTGCGTCCGGCAGCCTGTTTGATTTCGCGATGTATTTTTTTCACAATGCCCAAGAGCGGGTGAAACGCGGGACGGGGGTTTATTTGTATCTGCCCAAGATGGAGTCCTACCTGGAGGCGCGATTGTGGAATGATGTTTTTGTGAAGGCGCAAAACTTGATCGGGCTGCCGCAGGGCAGCATCAAGGCCACGGTGCTGATTGAAACCATTCTCGCGAGTTTTCAGATGGAGGAAATTCTTTATGAATTGCGACGGCACAGCGCGGGATTGAACTGCGGGCGCTGGGATTATATTTTCAGCTACATCAAGAAATTTGCCCGCCGGCCGGAATTCCTCGTGCCCGATCGCGCGCAGGTCACGATGACGACGCCGTTCATGCGGGCGTATGCGCTGGCCTGCATCAAGGCCTGTCACAAACGCGGTGCGTTTGCGATGGGCGGCATGGCGGCGTATATCCCGATCAAGACCGATCCCGCCGCCAATGAAAAAGCGTTGGAAAAAGTGCGCGAGGACAAACGCCGCGAAGCCACCGACGGACACGACGGAACCTGGGTGGCGCATCCCGGCTTGGTGCAAATCGCAAAGGAAGAATTTGACCGCGTTCTCGGCGAAAAGGCCAACCAGATTGACCGTCAGCGTCCGGATGTGAGCGTCACGCCGCAGCAACTTTTGGAAGTGCCGAAGGGCACGATCACGGAAGAAGGCTTGCGGCAGAATATTCGCGTTGGCATTCAATATCTGGAGGCGTGGCTGGGTGGGCTGGGTTGTGTGCCGCTTTATAATTTGATGGAAGACGCCGCCACCGCGGAAATTTCCCGCACGCAGGTCTGGCAATGGGTGCATCATCCACGGGGCATTTTGGAGGATGGCCGCAAGGTCACCGTGGCCTTGGTGCGGACGCTGATCGAGCAGGAGTTGGGTCGCATCCGGAGCGAGCGCGGCGACAAGCGATTTGAGAACGGACATTTTCCCGATGCCACGCGGTTGTTTGACGAAATGGTGGCGAACGAATCATTGGAGGAATTCCTTACCCTGAAGGCGTACGAACTGTTGGAGTACCAGTTTGGAGGACACAATGAAAAGAAAAAATGAAAACCAGCGAAACGGACACGGGCGGCTCAATTTGGGGACGTGCAACGGCAACGGGCACGCCGGCACGCCCAAGCGCATGAACCCGCCCGGTGAAGCGCGGGCGCTCGAACACGCCTGGCGCAATGATCCGCGCTGGCGCGGCGTGACGCGCAATTACACCGCGGAAAAAGTCCTGAAACTGCGGGGCACGTTGAAGATTGATTACACAATTGCCGACCGGATGTCGCGCAAGCTCTGGGGCCTGCTCAATGACGGGGCTTACGTCAATGCCTTGGGCGCGCTGAGCGGCAACCAGGCGGTGCAAATGGTCCAGGCGGGACTCAAGGCCATCTACCTGAGCGGTTGGCAGGTCGCGGCGGACAACAACCTCGCGGCCTCGATGTATCCTGACCAAAGTCTTTATCCTTCCAACAGTGTTCCGCTGGTGGTGCGCCGCATCAACAAGGCATTGCAACGCGCTGACCAGATTCAATGCCTCGGTGGCCAGGGCGATCTGGATATGTGGGCGCCGATTGTCGCGGATGCGGAGGCGGGCTTTGGCGGCGTGCTCAATGCCTACTAACTGATGCTGCAAATGATCGAGGAAGGGGCGGCCGGCGTGCATTTCGAGGACCAGCTTGCGTCGGCGAAAAAATGCGGTCACATGGGCGGCAAGGTGCTGGTGCCCACCGCCGAATTCATCCGCAAGCTGACGGCGGCGCGGCTGGCAGCGGATGTTGCCGGTGTGCCCGTCGTGCTGGTGGGCCGCACGGATGCGGATTCGGCGAAATTGCTGACCAGTGATTTCGATCCGCGCGACAAGCGGTTCTGCACGGGCGAACGCACCGAGGAGGGATTCTTCGAAGTGCGCGCGGGGCTTGAGCTGGCGATTGACCGGGCGCTGGCCTATGCGCCGTACGCGGACATGCTCTGGTGCGAAACCAGCAAGCCGGACTTGAATTACGCGCGGAAATTTGCCGAGGCGGTAAAGGGTGTTTATCCCGACAAATTGCTCGCGTATAATTGTTCGCCCTCGTTCAACTGGAGAAAACACCTGGACGAAAAAACCATCCGTCATTTTCAGGATGAGCTTGGCGCAATGGGCTACAAATTCCAATTCGTGACGCTGGCGGGTTTTCACGCGCTGAATCTGGGCATGTGGGAACTGGCGCGCGGCTACCGGGAACGCCAGATGGCGGCCTACACGGAATTGCAGGAGCGGGAATTCGCCGCCGAGGCCGAAGGTTACCGCGCGGTGAAGCACCAGGCATTCGTCGGCGCGGGATATTTCGATGAGATCACGGGCATCTGCGGCGAAGCCTCGACGCAGGCGCTGAAAAATTCAACTGAAGAGGCGCAGTTCACCGAGCATGGAGAGATCAGTTTCGCCGAGGAAATGGAGGACATTACCGGGCATTTCACCGACGACCTGGCGGGAGTGATTGTGGGGCAGGAAGAGGATTTGACGTGAGGTTGAAGACGCCGAACATCCAACATCGAACGCTGAACATCGAATTCAGCGTTCGGTTTTTTTTGGGGTCGAACCGGGAAAAACGCCAGGGAACCTGCGCAGTCCCAGACCTGGCGGAGATGTGCAGCGCGCTTCGCAACTGACAACTGACCATCAAGGAATCGGCTTGGTCGAAACGTTGGTTTCAATGATGCCCTTGGAAACCGCATGTCGCGTGAGGCCGGCGATGTCGTGGATGTTCAGCTTGTTCATCAATTGCTGGCGATGTTTCTCAACAGTCTTGATGCTGATGCATAATTCCGAAGCAATCTGCTTGTTGGGCTGGCCCTCGGCGATGAGTTGCAAGACCTCTGCCTCGCGCGAAGTGAGCGAATGGGTCCGGGGCTTGGTGGGCTGGCCGCTGGTAAAGGCTTCGCGGTAATGGTCGCGCAAACGCTTGGCAATCGTGGGGCTGAAAAAGGCATTTCCCTTGTGCGCCTCGCGAATCGCCTTCAAAAGGTCATTCGCCGCAGTTTGCTTGACCAGATAGCCCGCGGCGCCGGCCTCGGTCAATTGCTGGACGTATTCGTCATCACTATACGTGGAAAGGATGAGCACTTTGGCGGATGGCACTTGGCTGGTGATCTGCCGGGTTGCCTCCAGGCCGTTCAAAAGCGGCATGGCGATGTCCATCACCACGACATCCGGCATGAGGCGTTTGGCCATGTTGACCGCCTGGCGGCCGGTGTCGGCCTCGCCCACAATTTCAATATCTTCCTCCGTCGTGAACAGGGCGCGCAATCCCTGACGAACCACGTTATGGTCGTCAGCCAGCAGGACTTTGATTTTTTGCATAAGTATTAGGTTATGGCGTGTGCAGCTCTGTCGGGTTCCATCCGTGCGGCATTTGAAAACAAAGCACAGAAACGACCGATTGGATGCACGTCTGCATACTCGGAATATTCTTTTACCATCGTTTAGATAATTTCGCCATGGGGTCAATCCCCTACGGCAAGGATTTGCCAAATAAAAATTTGGTGGAATACTGCGCGGTGCGAAGTGGTTCCAAAATCCTTTTCTTTGCAGGAGATAAGGTGAGGAAAAACTGATTTTACTCATTTGGGATTAGAGTCTTTTCACGTCGGCTCCTGTCGAGACGGGTTTTTAACGTGAACGGTTTGGTTGAGGATCGGCCGCGACCGGTTAATTTTTGATGCTGTCCAACGCCTCCGGGACTGGCGGTTTGGTTGAAGTGTTCGACCCGCCGGACCAGAGGTGATTGATCACATATAACAGGACAATTCCGCTGACAATAAATACCCCTGACAAAAGCATCGCCGTCTGGATGCGACCGTAGAGGAAGTTGCCGATGGCGAAAAGCGAAGACCAGATGACGAGGCAGCCCGAAATCCAGCCAGCCGTGGCCATGCCCATGTGGTCGCTGTGCCGGGAGGCTTCGGTTTCGCTGATGCCGGCTTCCTTGCGGATGGTTGTCCAACCGGGACCGGAGGGGTGGACTTTTTTGTAGAAGGCGATCAGGCGTTCGCGGCTCGTGGGCGCGCTGAAACAAGCGGTGAGCAACCAGCAAACGGTGGTAAAACCGACTCCGTAGAAGATGGTGTGCGCAAAGGGCACCGGGTGGCCGTACAACTTTAATATGAAAAAGATGGTTGAGATGGTAAAGGAGGCAGCCATGGCCACGACTTCGCACCAGGCATTGATGCGCCACCAGAACCAGCGCAGCAAATAAAGGAGGCCGGTCCCCGCGCCGATGGAGAGGAGCACCTCGAAGGCGTCCTGCGCTGAATTCAGCTTGAAGCTGAGCCACGCTGCCACCGCATAAAGCCCTACCGTGCAAAGCCGTCCTGCGTTCACATAGTGCCGCTCGCTGGCATCGCGCTTGATGAAACGACGGTAGAAATCATGCACCAGATAGGAGGATCCCCAGTTCAAATGCGTCAGGATCGTGGAGGAATTGGCCGCGACCAGGCCGCCGACCATCAGGCCCACGAAGCCGGCGGGCAGGAATTTCAACATCGCGGGAAAGGCGCTGTCATGACCGATGAGCTTGGGATCGGCGCCCGGAAATGCAGCCTGAATGTCCTTCAATTCCGGGAAAATGATGATGGAGCACAGGGCGGTGATGATCCAGGGCCAGGGACGCAAAACATAATGCGCAAGATTGAAAAACAACACTGCGCCGAGCGAGTCCTTTTCGGATTTCGAGGCGAGCATGCGTTGCGCGATGTAGCTGCCACCGCCCGGTTCGGCGCCCGGATACCAATTGGCCCACCAACTGATGGCAAGCGGCATGATGAAGATCATCAAGGCAAGCTCCGACAGCGAGAAATTCGGCAGGATGTCGAGCAAAGGCTGGCCGTGACCGTCAATGGCGGAGAGCACGGGTTGCGAGCCGGCCTTGAAATTGACCTGTTGCGAGCCAAGAATTTCCACCAGTTTATGCAGTCCCGCGAACGCGCTTTCGCCGACGCCGGTGTGGCGCGCGACTTCTTTCAATGCAAAAAATGCCGCCGCAATGACAGCCGTCATTTTGATGAAGAACTGCACCATATCAATGACCAGCACGCCCCACAGGCCGGAGTGGGCGGCAAACGCCACGTTGAGCAGGCCGCAGATGAGAATCGTCTCCCACTGCGGCAGGCCAAAGAGAA
>JAQGPB010000309.1 GCA_028293265.1 Pedosphaera sp.
TTCTCCAACCTGGCCGGCAAGTCTCCGTCCGCCAGCCAATGCGCGGCGAGCGCCAGCCGCCGTTGCGGATGGTTCGCCGGACGCAGATTGTTGAAGCGCCACAATTCGCGCGGCAAAATGCAATCCGCAAACTGCTCCCGCTCGCGCCACCACTGGTCCCAGATGCGCCGCAGGTAACCGTCCGCCGCAGCCTGGGCGCGGGTCAGTTCCGCGGGCAGCAATCCGCTGATGCCGAACAGCCGCGCCTGGCAAGCCAGCGCATCGCCGCATCCCTGCCAAAGCGAACGCAGTTCCGCCAGACGTTGCATCGGCCAGACATTCTGCTTGTAACCGAGCGCGCGGAACAGTCCCTCCCACAAAGCTTGTTCCCATCCCGCCTGCCGGGCACGCGCCTCGAAATGGCCCGCCTTTCCCTGCCAGCGCACCTGCGCTGCCTGATGCAACAACGCCGTCAAACTCTCCTGCGGCAATTCCCGCAGCGGCGCGCAACATTTCCCATGCAAACTTTCCGGCAGCGATTTCAGCGAATCCTGCCCCAGCCACGAACTCAGTTCATCCAGCGGCGCATCCAGCACGCCGCGCAACGCCACAACCGGCAGGCTATCAGCCACGGCGCGTTCGCCTTCCCAGATCACCTGCAGGACCACCTGCTTGAACGCCGGGTTGCGGTCATGCCCATGCGCCCGCCAACCGCCCGCCTGCACATCCACCTCCACATCCCCGCTGCGCAACGACTCCGCGCCGATCTGCACGATTGCTCCCCGAAAATCCGGCCCGGCCTCGTGATTCTTGAAGCCGGGATGAAGCACATGGACAGTTTGTCCGTCCAATGTCCTGAGTTGGTCGCGCAGCAGACGTTGCTGTTGCCAGATGGCCTGGAGCAAAAACTCCGGCGGCAGCGAACCATGGCCTTCCTGCAAAATCTGGCCCGACAGCCCGCGCATGCGCCACCGCGCATAAAAATTGGCAGAAAACATGGACACCTTGCCCCTGCTTTTGCAGGCGGGGCCTTGCAAAGTCAAGCATGCTCATGCATAAAAAATTCCCGGCAAGTATTGCGAAGCAGCGAGTTATGATTGAACAAACACGGCAAGGCGCTGTCCAGTTGACTATGCGACAACTATGCGGCGGGTTCGCGGTTGGGGTGGCAGGTCTATGGCTGGTACTGGCGCAACCTTTTGCGGCGCGCGCGTCGGCGCCAGAAACCGATGTGCGCCGCGACGCCACCGTCGAGGCGGTCGAACGTGTCATGCCCAGTGTGGTGAACATTGCCACCGAAACCATCATCCAGGTCCGCGATCCCTTCGAAGACTTTCTGAGGCAATTTTTCGATCCTTACCACAACCGCCAGGCGCCCAATTCCCAGCTCAGCCTTGGTTCCGGCGTCATCATTGACGAGGAAGGCTATGTCCTGACCAACGATCACGTCGTCCGTCGCGCGGATAAAATCTGGGTCAAATTGCATGGCAAGGAAAAGCCGTACGAAGCCATGCTGGTTTCCAACAACCCCAAGAGCGACGTTGCCCTGCTCAAGCTCCAATGCTCGCCGGGCGAACGGTTTGCTGCCGTGAAATTCGCCCAGGACGACGATTTGCTGCTGGGCGAAACTGTGCTGGCGCTGGGGAATCCGTTCGGCCTGGGCGGATCGGTAAGCCGTGGAATCCTCAGTTCCAAAAGCCGTTCCGCGCCAAAGGAGAACGATCAATTGGACGTGCCCAACTGGCTCCAGACCGACGCCTCCATCAATCCCGGCAATAGCGGCGGGCCGCTCGTAAACTTGCGCGGCGAACTCATCGGCCTGAACGTGGCGATTCTGTCCAAGGCCCAGGGCATCGGCTTCGCCATCCCGATCAAACAGGTCAGCGCGGCCCTCTCGGAAATTTTCACGCCCGAGCATTCCGACAAGGGGCTTTGGTTCGGCGCGCGGCTCAAGGTTGGTTCCTCGCCCTTGACGGTCATTGCCATCCAGGCGCAAAGCCCGGCGGAGAAAGCCGGCTTGAAACTTGGTGATCAGATCCTTCGCATCAACAGGCAGACTCCCAAAGGGTTCATTGATTTCAACCAGCTATTGGTGAACAACGACCAGCCGGAGGTTTCGCTTGTCGTCCAAAGCGGAGACAAGCAGCACGACCTGAAAGTGAGTCTCGTGCCCGAAAAAAGTTTCTTCAACGCCAGCCTCATTGAAAAGTTGATCGGCATCCGGTTGGAAGAACTCACGCCTCAAAAGGCGTGGAGTTATGGGCTCGATTCCAACAGCGGATTTGACATCACCCAAGTGGACCCCGATTTGCCGGCCGCCAAAGAATTGGAACGAGCCATCCTGGTCAGCGCGATTGACGGGCAAACTCCGGAAAGTTTGATGGCGGCGGCCAAATTGCTGTTCGCCAAAAAGAAAGGGGATAAGGTTCAGCTAAACGTCGTATTGCGCCAAGACCGGGGCCGGCTCACCTACCTTATCCCCGCCGCCGTGCAACTGCCCGTGCGATGACAAGAGTTTTTGTTGTCCCAAGCCGGGGGTTCGGACTAAGCTGACCTTTGCAAAACTGATGAATGACGGATTAATGATAGAAGTCTCCCATCTGACCAAGCGGTACACCGGCCATACGGCGGTGTC
>JAQGPB010000167.1 GCA_028293265.1 Pedosphaera sp.
GAGGTTTATCGCGCAACCATCAAGGACGCGCTGTTGATCGCGTCGCCGGGTTGTTATCCGACCAGCGTATTGCTGCCCGTGTTGCCGTTGCTGCGGGCGGGCTTGATCAAACCGACCGGCATCATCGCTGATTCGCTGAGCGGCGTCAGCGGCGCGGGGCGGAAGGTCGAGCAGGATTATCTTTTCGTGGAATGCAACGAAAGTGTTCGGCCTTACGGCCTGCCCAAGCACCGGCACCTTTCCGAAATCGAACAGGAACTTTCGCTGGCCGCCGGCGAACCGGTCGTCATCCAGTTCACGCCGCATCTCATCCCCGTCAATCGCGGCATACTGACCACGTTGTACCTCGCCCCCGCAAAACATTTCACCAACGCGCAGGAAGCCGCTGCGTTGAACGAAAAAATCACCGCCTGTTACCAGGCCGCCTACGGCAACGAACCATTCGTGCGCCTGCTCGACGGCAAGGCGTTGCCCGACACCAAGCACGTCGTCGGCACGAACGTCATCGAAATCGCTTGGCGGCTTGATTCCCGCACGGGGCGGTTGGTGGTCATGAGCGCAGAAGACAACATCGTGAAAGGCGCGAGCGGCCAGGCCGTGCAAAGCATGAATATTATTTGCGGATTCACCGAGACTGACGGGTTGTTGTGAGGTTAATGTGAAACCGCGTCGCTACATATTTAGCCAGATCGAACCATTCTCCCTTCGACAATAGATAACTCATGAAGCATATCCAAATCCCCGGCTCCATCACCGCACCACAAGGCTTTCTGGCCTCGGGCGTGTTTTGCGACATCAAGCGTCTCGGCACCGGCAAAGGCTCGAACAAGGGCCAGAAGCGCGATCTCGCGCTCATCCTTTCAGAAATCCCCGCCACCGTTGCCGGCATGTTCACCACCAGCCAGGTTTGCGCCGCGCCGGTGAAAATCAGCATGCCGCGCGCGCAAAAAGGCCGCTCCCAGGCCATCGTTGTGAATTCGGGAAATGCCAACGCCTGCACTGGCGCGCAAGGTTTGCGCGATGCGAAGGCAATGACCGATCTGGTCGCCAACATTTTTCGCATTCCTTCCGAGCAGGTATTGGTCGCATCCACGGGCCGCATCGGCGTCACGTTGCCCATGGCCAACGTGAAACGTGGAATCGAGGATGCAGCGGCATTGTTGAACACCTTTCCCGAAAACGCCCATCACGCCGCCGAGGCGATCATGACCAGCGATACGCGGCCGAAGGAGATTGCCGTGGAATTTAAATTGGATGGCCGCACCGTGCGCATCGGCGGCATGTGCAAAGGCGCGGGGATGATCCAACCCGGCATGTCGGCGACCGGCGCGCGACCCGCGGCCACGCCCAATGGCGGCCTGCATGCCACCATGCTTTGCTTCATTACGACTGATGCTGCCATCGAGGCCAAGGCGTTGAAAACCGCCCTGGCCAAAGCCGTCGCTCTCAGTTTCAACCGCATCACTGTGGATGGCGACATGAGCACGAACGACACCGTGCTGGTGCTGGCCAACGGCATGGCGGGGAACGGGCAGTTAAAAATCAAAGACGCAAAACTAAATATTTTCCAGGACGCACTCAACCACGTCTGCCTGGAACTGGCCAAGATGATCGTGCGCGACGGCGAAGGGGTGACGCATTTCGTGACCGTGCGTTTGAAAGGCGCGAAAACCTTTGCCGACGCCGACGCTACGGCGCGGGCGGTGGCGAACAGCGCGCTGGTGAAAACCAGTTGGTTCGGCGGCGACCCGAACTGGGGCCGCATTCTCGCGGCGCTCGGTTATTCCCCCGCGCAAGTGGTCGAAGAAAGAATTGATGTGGCCTACAGCCTGCCCGGCAGTTCGAAACTATTGTTCGCCTTGAAAAAAGGCCAGCCCACCAAGACATCCTTTGACGCCTTGTGCAAAATGACGGCCCAAAAGGAATTTGATCTCCACATCCACCTGAACCTCGGCCAGTCCGACGCCGTCATCTACGCCGCCGACCTCACAGAAGAATATGTGGACTTCAACAAAGGCGACGTGAGTGACCCAACTTCGTTGGGCGGCTAGCAAAACCAGATATTGAGGCTTGCTTTCGCAGCATTCTTTTAGTAGCTTCTTTGTAGATACATTATGCAAGCCACAATTCAAAAATGGGGAAACAGCCTGGCCCTGCGCATTCCCAAGGCATTTGCGCAGCAGACGAAGGTGAAGCAGGGCAGTCGCGTGAGCCTTACTCTGAAGAATGGGCGTGTCATCATGGAACCAATGAAGCGACGGAAATATACTTTGCAGGAACTTGTTTCCAAAATCACGCCGCGGAATCGCCATCCAGAGACAGATTGGGGACCACCACAGGGAAAGGAAATCTGGTAACATGGCGGGCTACGTTCCGGATCGCGGCGATGTTGTCTGGATAGATTTTGATCCACAGGCCGGACATGAACAAGGTGGCCGGCGCCCGGCAATAGTTTTATCGCCGCGAAGCTATAACCGGCCTTCCGGTCTGGGTCTGTTTTGTCCGGTCACTAGTCGCGGCAAGGGCTACCCCTTTGAAGTGCCATTGCCGGACATATCACCAGTAACAGGCGTCGTTCTGGTGGATCAGGTGCGGAATCTGGACTGGCGATCCCGGCGAGCGGCGTTCATTGGGGCATTGAAGGAGGACGTCCTGGTGGAACTCATGGAACGGCTGCGGCCATTGCTTGCGCTGGATGATGAATACACTGGAGATTGATTAAATGAAAGACATCATCTCCAAAGCCGCCGTCATGCTCGAAGCACTGCCTTACATGCAAAAGTTTCGTGGACAGACCTTCGTCATCAAATACGGCGGCAGCTTCATGGATT
>JAQGPB010000173.1 GCA_028293265.1 Pedosphaera sp.
TCAGTGGTTTACAACTTGGGCGATTCGACCGGCTACGCCAGCGGCGGTGATACTTACGCGATTCTCAAGGACGCTGATGTCGTCAAGCCGGATAGTTCCAAAAACTCAGTGTTCTGGCATGAAGACTGGCGCAGCATTGACAATGGCGCGTTTGGCATCCGGCCTGTCGGGACCGATGTCTGGTGGAATCTGCCGACCAGCGTTCATAATGTCGGCTGCTGCATGTCGTTTTTTGACGGCCATGCCGAGTATTGGAAATGGAAAGGTTCCGTCGTCACTGCCCCCGGCCAGCCGGAATGGCCCATCGGCGTCGGGGCCAATGTTTCAGTTCCCGCATCCAGCCCCAACGATATGATAGATTTGGTGCGCGCTCAAGCCACCGTCAAACCAGGGCTGCCTTGAGGCGAGGAACAACTTTTGCCAGCCTCAACTGACAATTAACTCGACTTCGCATCCGCTCCGTGAAAAAATTCAGCCAGCGTGAAAGGAGCACGACATAAGGCACCGACCGGTGCCCGCCAAAACCGGCCCATCCCCAGCCGGAGAAGATTGCCATTATCGCAAACTCCTGCCGACCGTCGAACGCACTCCCTCTTCTCACGCAATACTCAATACGCAACACTTACCGCGCTTTTTTGCGGCCCTTCCCTATCAACCACTTACATTTGCCCCGTCGCTTCCCGTCGCTTAACGTCGCTTGGCATTCGGGGCCTGAACGGGCGGAGTTTCTCGCCAAATCGCACTCTTACCCTCAACCCTCAATCAAAAACTCTCAACCATTGGCGTACCCGCCTTTTTCCACCTTATTCCGCCTTTTTCCGCAAAATAAAAAAATTTCTTGCTGCTGCTCAAAAAGAGACAGCTAACACCCAAACCAGAGCGCAATGAAACCGATATGAAATTGCCTGTCGTCGGTCTTTTTTTGATGACGGTGTTGTTTTCAAGTTTCACCCCCGCCCACGCGGATACCAACTCCGCCGCGGTTTACCTGACCTGCCTTATCAACTTCGAGACTTACGCCGAGTCCATCTGGCATGATGCGACCAATGCCAATAATCCACCGGACTCCGGCTATTTTGGCGACGGCGCAAGCGGCGGCAACGGTGGCATTCGCGGTTCGTGTGGCGTGGCGGTGGCTTACGCGGTGATGGCCCAGGCTTTGCCCGCCGATGCCAGGCGGGCCAGCCGCATCGCGCGGATTCGCAAAGCCATCAATTACGCCGCCAACACCCATGTCAGCGGCACAAATGTCTGCATTGATGGTTTGAAATGGGGACATGATTGGCAGACCGCGATGTGGGCTGCTCACATGGGCTTTGCCTGTCAACTGGTGCAAAACGATCTGCCCGCCGCGACCGTGACGGCCTGCCAGCGCGCGGTCGCAGACGAAGCAACATACCGCGCGGCCATTGCGCCCGCTTCTGGTTACGTCGGCGACACCAAGGCGGAAGAAAACGCGTGGGACAGCAACATCCTGGCCTTGGGCGCGGCATGGTTAAGCGGCAACCCCAATGCATCAACGTGGTTGACCGGGGCCAAAAAATATCTGGCCAACACGTACACCGTCGCCAATACCAACGGCGATCCGCTCGCTGCGTGGATCAACACGGTGACGCTCTATCCGGATTTCGAACTCCAAAATCATGGTTTCTATTATCCCGTTTACCAGATGGTTGCGGGAATGTCTCTCGGTGATTCCATGCTGATGGCGCGCCTCGCAAATCCCTCAGTCGCTTCGCAACTGCAACCGTTCGCCGAACATAACGTGCTGCCGGTCTGGAATTCCTTGAGCCTGGTCCAACTGGATGGCGGGGACTTCGCCTATCCAGCCAGTTTGGATTGGACACTCCACGATTACGAGCAGAACTCCTATATGGCCTGGGTGGCATCGCATTTCAACGACCCGCTTGCACGTTGGGCGGATGCCCAATTGGTCAGGTCGGTGCGCTATCGGCAGCAACTCAATGGCGATGGCCGCTTCATTGGCCCGAGCGAGACCGATGTTTATTTCTACCGCGAAGCCGTGGAAGCCTACCGGACCGCCGTGGCTTATCTGCAGCACGTCAATGCCGATTACACCAACGGCCCAATGACCGCGCCGGGCGGTTACGCGCCGCAATTGTTCGCGGACGTGGGCTTGATCGAGCAACGCGGAGCGGCCGGTTATATTTCGCTGAGCTTCTACGGTTCGCAGGTGATGGGCATCATCGCGCCGCCCGCCGTCTCCATTCCCACCCACTGTTATCTGGTCACGCCGCGCTTGCCGGGCGTGATCGGCCTGGGGGCGTTGGGCAACCCGACCGGCGCGCAACTGGTGAGTTTTGAGACGAATGCCAATGGATTTGACGCCGAGCTCCAGGTTCAAAACGGAACGCAGGGCACGACCGAAGTTTATATCAAGAGCACCGGCGAATCGGTCGGCATCGTGGAAGTGCCTTGGCCGGCTGCGGGCGTGACGGGCACAACGGCAGGCAGCTTCACGGTAGGAATCGAGAACCAGCCATTGACCGGTGGGACGCGCTTGCTCGAATGGAACGGCGGCAGCCGGACGATCACGAATCGTTCCGGCGTTTCGCAAAACATTAGCAGCCAATGGCTCTGTGTCGCGGGAGAATACGGCATGATCGCCGGGCCGGCGGGTTACTTCTCCTATCAGGCCGCGTCCAGCTACAACATCCTTGGCGCAGCGCAGGACACGCTGCAATTCATGACCAGCCAGCCGCTCGGTCCGCGTTATTGCATCTGGCTGCCAGGAAAAAATGCGACCGTGACGCAAACCAATGCCGGCGGTGTGACGTGGGCCGTTTCAGGAACCAATGCCACGCTCACCTTTCCCGGAACCAACGGCAATTACCAGATTTCGGCAGCCCTGCCGCCGCCGGTGACAAATGCCTATGTGCCTTACCAGTTGCCAATCGCCACCATCACCGCTTCCTCGTCGCAAGCCAGCTATCCGCCGGCTTTCGCCGTGGACGGGGATGCGACCACGTTCTGGGTTTCGTCCGGGACCGCCGCCGGCCAGGGACCGACAGCGAACCACCCCGAATGGTTGCTGGTGAACTTCCCCCGGCAGGTTGCGATCTCGGAATTCAAAATCGCGCCGCGAACATTTAATGGCGGCTACGGTCCCAAAGCCGTTCAGATGCTGCTCAACGGC
>JAQGPB010000354.1 GCA_028293265.1 Pedosphaera sp.
ATTCCACGCTGGTCACCGGCTCGCCGTCCACTTCCAGGATGAGGTCGCCGGGATAAAGCGAGGCAAGTTCGGCCCAACTGCCGGGCTTGACCTCCTCGACCAGCGCCCCGCGCTGGCTGCCGTTCCACTGCTCGTCCGCCGTGTCAAAGAAACAAATATCGCGCGCGGTGAACTCGAAGTCGTCATTGCGATATTTCTTCATCTCGCGCTCCAATCGCGGCGAACGGGCGAGTTCCACGGGAATTTTCAACTGCTTGCCGTCGCGCAGCACGGTCAGCTCGACCTTTTTGCCGATGTCATATTGCCGGATCAAGGTGGAAAGCTCGTCTTCATGCTCGGGACCGGAGGCTGTCAATTTTTCGTCATCCACCGCCACGAGAAAATCCCCCGCCTTGAGTCCGGCCTTCTCCGCCGTGCTGTCGGGATAGACGCGCGTCAAATAAAAGCCCGTCAAGTTTGGCTGTTCGAGCAGCTTCGCGATCTCGCGGCTGATGACGTGCGTCTCCACCGGGAGCCACGCCTTGCTGACCTCGAGTCCGGGATTTTTCTCGTCCTGAATGCCCACGCGCACCACGGTCATGTAACGATCCGCCTTCCGCTCAAACACCGCGATCACCGGCACGCGGTCACTCTTGCCCTCGGTGACTTTGCGCGACATCTCGATCAAGTCCCCCACGGATTTGACCCGCTTATGGTTGACCTCCACAATGGTGTCGCCCGCTTCAATGGAAGGTTTGCTCTCGCCCGCCGGGCCGCCGGGCCGCACTGAAGTAACCAGCACCCCGTCCAGGTTCGTGCGCTTCATTTCCTTGGCCAGCAAAAATGAAAAATCCCGCGCCACCAATCCCCACGCCTTCACTTCGTGCTGCTTGAGAAAAATCTGGCCCCGTTCGACCGGCGTTATCGGGAGCGTGATTTCCTGGCCGTCGCGTTTCACGACGACTTTGATGTTGGTGCCCAGCGGCAGCGTCGAAACCAGCCACATGAAATCAGGCATCTGCTCGTCGAAATGAACATCGGTCGCGGTCTTGCCCAGACGCAGCAGCAAATCGCCCGGCTTCAACCCCGCCGCCGCCGCGGGCGAACTTTCCACAATGCTGCTCACCAAAATCCCATGCTCCTCGGCCGACTGCTTGAACAGCGGTTGCGCGTCAATCCCCAGCCAGCTCCGTTCGATGTGATGCTTCGACATCAATTCCGTCGCCACGCTTTTCGCGAGATTGCCGGGAATCGCCCCCGAAAGGCCGAAGCTGATCTCGTTGATCCCGATGATGTCGCCGCGCAGATTGACCAGCGGCCCGCCGGAATTGCCGCCATAAATCGCGGCGTCATGCGCAAACCACCGCACCAGCGCCCCCACGTCCTCGCCGTCGAGCCGGAATGCGCCGCCCCCGCCCCAGAAACGCGGCATCACCATTTCCGTGTTGCTGAGAATCCCCAGCGTCACCGATTGCGACAGCGCCATCGGGCTCCCCATGGCCAGGACGGAATCGCCGACACGCATCCGCCCAGAGTCGCCAAAATTTACAAACTTGAACTCACGCGGCTTGGCGGGCTTCAGTTTTATGATCGAAATGTCGGTCAACGGATCGGTGCCGATCAATTCCGCCTCGATTTCCTCGCGGTCCCAAAGCGTGCAAAACATCCGCGCCGCATGGCCGGCAACGTGATGGTTGGTGATGATGTAGCCGTCCTTCGTGATGATGGCGCCGCTGCCGACCTCCTGCATCTTCACCTCGCGCCCATCGCGATACTCGGTGGACACCACGCGGATGCGCACCAGCGCCGGCTTGACCTTGGCGATGGCAGAATCAATCTGCACCCGCAACGGCGTCGGCGCATTCTGGAACTGGGCGCCGGCGTTTTTTACGTTGAAAAAGAGAGCCAAAGCCGCCGCCGCCAGCGCCAGGCTTCTCGAAAAGTTAAGCTGATAGCCCCTAAACATTCTGTCACTTTGCCGCCAAATCACCCGGCGTTGCAAATGCTGATTTGGTTCGGTAGTGGCTCAGTTAAAATGCGGTGGAGCCGCCAAGGATTGATTTGGGTCCCGTTGGTCCGGGTTGCAAATTGCAGGTTCCGTCAGCGATGGGCAATGGACAATTGACCGCTGATCACTTCAAGGTCGGGCTTCTCGCGCGCGAATTCGCGGGGTTTGGCCTGGGCGGCGAATTGGCTGTCCTCGCGATACAGGGTGATGGAGACATGCTCGTTGCGGCGGACGCATTCCTTGATGGCCTCGGCGTTCTTTTCGCAATAAAGGAGCGTCTTCCAGGAATAAATGTGCTTGGGCTTGTGGAAATCGCTGTTGGCGAGAAACGGCAGGCGCTTCATGCCCACGCAATCGAAAATATTGTTCCGGTTGGCGATTTCCCAGGCGTCAATCAGCGGCGCGAACTTCTCGTGGTTTTCCCACAAGTAAAGCGTGTCCTTGCCCCACTCGCTTTTCATGATGTGCGGATGGGACGCCACGGCCAACCCGCCCTGGGCGTGGATTTGGGCGATGGTCTCCGGCAGATCAAGCGCCGATGGAATGGGCGCCTTGAGGTCAATGCCCAGCAGATGCGCCGAGGATTTCCGGGTGTAACCATCCTTGTTGAACTCGATGCCGGTGAGCACGAGCATGTTGTATTTCCGCCAGGCGCGGCGGCGTTCGCGTTCCAGCACGTCGAAATATTCGTCCAACTGGTTTTCGCTCACGGTCATGTTGGTCAGACGCGCCAGCTTGCCGATCAACCGGCGCGGGTCGGCCAGATGGTCGGTGATGCAGATGCAATCGAATCCGAGCCGGCCATAAAAATCCACCACCTCGGGCACGGACAATTTTCCGTCCGAGTAGTTGGTGTGGATGTGGAAATCACAGAGCAGCATGCGGGACTCGGCGGTCCGGGCGGTGGCGGGGATCACGGCGGGAGCACGGCCATTCTCACCGGGCGCGCCAAACAATTTGACATGCTTGCGTGTGGGATCGGTGGTTTCACATTCCGCCAGGACCAATTCGGCCAGCCGCAGCGAAGCATCCGGCTTGCTGAGCTTGGCGAGGTTGCGACGCCATTCGAGCCAGAGGCGCGAACGGTGCGCGAAGGCGTCCTTCACCAGTTCTGGCACTTCGCGATTGCGTTCTGCCACGGCCCCGAGACCGTAGTCCGTGATCAAACGCGCGTTCCCTTCCTCCTGTCCGGGAATGACCTGGTTGATGATCATGGGACAGCGCGCGGCGATGGCCTCCTGCACGGAGGCGCCGCCGGCCTTGCCGATGACCAGATGATTCGTCAGCATCAATTGCGGCATCTGGTTGGTCCAGCCGAGGATGCTCACGCGGTCGGCGTGACGGTGAGTTTGCTCGGTCAGCTTCGCCTTCAATTCGGCGTCGCGGCCCACGGTGATGGTGAGCTGTGTGTCGGGAATGTCCAGCAGACGGTCAATCACCTTGCCGGCTTTTTTCTTGCCGGTGTTGATGATGTAAAGAATGCGGCGCGTTTCCCCAAACGTGGGGGTGGTGAGCGGAACGGCGACCGGTTCGGTAAAGAGATGGCTCACCGGAAAACCGAGCGCGCGGATGCGCTTCTCCGGCACGCCCGCCGCCTTGAGCACCGTGGCGGTGGCTTCGTTCGGGACGCAATAAAGATCGCTGGGCGCGCGGAACCAGGTCGAGTTGATCGTGATGGAATCGGTGACGATGGTGATGAAGCGGAATGGCCGCTCGGAATGGTCGCGGTAAAGTTCTTGAATGACGTGCGCGTATACCGGGTACGCGGAGACGACACAGTCCGGCTGGGTTTCGTGCAGGATGTCGCCGAGCGCGTTCTTGAGCCGGCCAAAACCGGCGAGCCGGTTTTCCAGAAAGGCGGAATTGTCGAGCAGCGAATAGATGCCGCCCCAAACCTTGGGGGCATATTGCACCATGCCGAGATAGGCGTTCTTGGCGAGCGTGTTGAACGACCCGTAACTGCTTTCAAACAAGTCGAGCACCTCGACCTTGACGTCGTCGGAGACGAATTCAAGCGCGTCGCGCAAATTGCGCGCTGCCGCGTTGTGCCCCTCGCCAAACCCCGCCGTTAGGATAAGTACTTTTTTCATGATGGCAGTTTCTTTTTACAGTGGACCCCCAATGTTACGGCTCGGTGACGGCCAGGTTAAGAGTTGTTCACATTTTACTGACAAGTTATTAACAAGCTTGTTCGCCGGAGACTCCGGCTGGGCCAGCAAATCTTTGTCGCTGGCAAAGGCGGCGGTGACGCCGGTTTGCCGGGAGGCGTTTTGGAGTCGTCCGATGTCGCGCAGCAGCGCAACCCTACCAAGTGAGGACCCAAAATGTACCACTAGCCGAAAAGGAATTGCGGTGCGACTCCGACATGGTAGATTCCTTCCATGGCCGCAGGGTTGCAAATTGATCAGATGACGCTGGAAGAAAAGCTCCGCACCATGGAAGCCTTGTGGGATGATTTATGCCGACGGGATGAAGCTGTCCCAGTCCCGCAATGGCAAAAAGATCTCTTGGATGAACGCGAGCGTCTGGTCGAACAGGGAAAAGCCCGGTTCAGCGATTGGGAGTCGGCCAAAGCACGTATTGCTCAGAAGACCTCGTGAGGATTGAAATCCTTGATCAGGCGGAACAGGATTTGATCGAAGGGTTTTTCTTTTACGAGGACCGGCAGGCCGGCTTGGGTTCTTACTTTCTAACCAACCTTTATGCGGATATTGAATCCCTTCGACTTTATGCTGGCATGCACCGGCAGCCCTACAAGGGGTACCACCGATTTTTGAGCAAACGTTTTCCTTTTGCGGTTTTTTATAAGGTGCGGGATAATACGGCTTACATATACGCAGTGGCAGATTGCCGCCGCGATCCTGCTTGGATCCGAAAGCATCTCAAATGATCGTTAAAGGGTTTTCAAGCAGTCGCATCCCTTTCACAATGTCGTTGTCTCCGAAATTGAATTCGCAGCCCCCACATACAGTCTCATTTGTGGCAGAGAGGGCCGGATTTCGGCCGAAAATCTGACCGGAGACGATGAAAAGAATTTGGCCGAGGATCATTGGTGTGCTGCTGGCGCTGGCGGTGCTGGCGTTTGTTTCGGTCTGCCTGGCCGATGCGGTTGGGACGTTCGCCGTGCCGAAGCCCGCGCTGAAACGCCTGCTGGTGGTGACGGTCACGAAGGGCTATCGCCACGCTTCCATCGCCGTGGGTGAACGGGTGGCGGGCGAACTGGCGGCGAAGAGCGGGGCGTTTACGGTTGATTATGCCAGGACGGATGAGGACTTGGCCGCAAAAATGACGGCGGAGGGGCTGAAGCATTATGACGGGGTCTTTTTTCTGAATACCACGGGCAAGCTGCCGCTGCCGGACAAGCAGGCTTTCCTGGACTGGATCAAATCGGGCAAAGGCTTTATCGGGACGCATTCGGCGACCGATACGTTTCACGGTGACGGGGTGGTGGATCCTTATATCGAAATGATCGGGGCGGAATTTGCGAGTCATACGGTGGCCAAAGTGGAGTGCCTCAACGAGGACCCAACGCATCCGGCCACGCGGGATTTGGGGAAGACATATCCGGTGTTCGATGAAATTTATGTGATGAAAAATTTCTCGCCAGCCAAGGTTCACATTTTGTTGCGGCTGGACAAGGCGCCGGGATCGGACCGCGCGGGTTACTTTCCCATCGCGTGGTGCAAGAAATACGGTGACGGGAAAGTGTTTTACACGGCGCTGGGGCATGAAGATGCGGTTTGGGAAAGTCCGGCGTTCCAACTGCATCTGCTCGGCGGCATCAAATGGGCGCTGGGGCTGGAAGCGGGCAACGCCGCGCCGCAGGCAAAAGACCATATAAATTAGGATTTGAGTTCCTGCGTCCGAATGGTTAAATAATCAGACTAACTTATGAGCCAAAACGAAGCCGACAAAGGCCAGACTGATTTGAACCGCCGGGAGTTTGTGAAGAGCGCTGCTTCCTTCGGCGGCATGATGCTGCTGATGGGCGGCGTGCCGTTGCACGCGGAGGACAAGGGCGCCAGCGCCAGCGCGCTCGTGGACACCAATTTCGGCACCGAAGACCCGCCGGTCAATTCAGCGGTCATCGGTTGCGGCGTGCGGGGCCGCGAAATCATCCAGACTCTTAATTTGCTGCCCGATGCCAACAAGACTTTGCGCAACGCGCCGGTCGTGGCGATCTGCGACACTTACAAACCATTTCTAAAGAAGGCCAAAGACCTCGCGCCGGGCGCCGAGGAGTTCGAGGATTACCGCAAGGTTTTGGAACTGAAAAATGTGGATACCGTCTTCGTTGCCACGCCGACGCATCTGCATCGCGAGATCGTGGTGGCGGCGTTGCAGGCGGGCAAGCACGTTTATTGCGAGGCGCCGCTGGCCCATACCATTGAGGACGCGCGGGCGATTGCCCAGGCGGCCAAGGCGGCGGAGAAGTCTAATTTCCAGGCCGGCCTGCAGATGCGGGCGGACCCGGGCAAGAAGTTTGTGCTTGATTTCATCCACACCGGCGCGGTGGGCACGCCGGTCATGGCGCGTTCGCAATGGCACAAGCGGACCAGTTGGCGGCGTCCGGGCACTTCGGCCGAACGCGAAAAGGCGCTGAATTGGCGGCTGGATTCCGCGACTTCCGCCGGACTTGCGGGCGAGGTCGGCGTGCATCAACTGGATCTGATGACCTGGATGCTGGGCAAGAAGCCAATCGCCGTCACCGGCTTTGGCTCCATCCTCGACCCGAGCTTGCAGGACGGCCGGGACATTGCCGACACGATCCAGACCATCATGCATTACCCGGGCAAGGTGAACGCTTTTTTTGATTGCAGCCTGGCGAACTCGTTTGACGGCGAGTACGACGTGCTTTACGGCACGGGCGCGGCCATCATGTTCCGGCCGGAAGATGCGGGCCAGAAATTCACGGCGGCCAAGGCGTGGCTGTTCGAGGAACCGGATTCGCAATTGTTCGGCTGGGAAATTTACGCGACCAAGGAGCAATTCTATCGCGAAACGGGCATCACCCTTTCCGCGGGCGCGTCGCACTCGGTGCAACCCGGCAAGGTCGCGGTGGAATCGCCTTATGCCGATTCCACGCTGCATCACTCGTTGAAGGCGTTTCTGCACAATTCGCTCTGGACGACCCGCGCGGTCAAGAATTTCGTCAGCAGTTACGGCGCAGATGCCGAGGGCTTGGGCGAATCGCTGGCTGCTTCCTCCAAGGGCCGTTACCATGCCGCCGGTTACAAGGAAGGATTTGAAGCGACCGTGCTTGCCATCAAGACCAACGAAGCCGTGGTCAAAGGCGAGAAAGTCTTGTTACCGAAGGAGATTTTCGACATTTAACTGCATTTAATGTTTTTATGACAAAATTCAATTCCATATCGCTCCGTTACCTGACCACCGCTCTCGGTTGTCTGCTCCTGTTCACCGCCATGGCGCGTGCCGAGGACTTTGTGAAATATCGGGCCAGGCCGGTGGGCACCAAGGTCCACATTGATGGTTCCGCCAACGTGCATGATTGGACGCTTGACGGGGTGAACATTGCCGGTTCGTTTGAGTTTCCCGCCGGGGTGACGCTTGATTCGGCCCAAGCCGCCGTGGCTGGAGTCACCGACAAGCTCGCTGCCCACGCGGAAGTCAGCATTCCGGTTGATTCCTTGTCCAGCGGCACGCCGGCAATGGACCAGGTCATGCAGGAGGCAATGGATGCAAAGGACCATCCCAGAATTGAATATCGCCTGGGCGAAATGACGCTCAAACCCGGCCATGCGGCGGGCGCGCCCTTCCAATTCGACACCAAGGGCGAGCTGACCATCAACGGCGTGACCAAGAAAATTGACATGCCCGTCAGCATCCAGACCGTTGACAAGACCAAATTGAAAATCATCGGCGGTCCCGTGACCGTCGCCATGCCGGATTACAATGTGAAGCCGCCGGTCAAACTGGGCTTGTTCATTACGAAGCCGGACGTGAAGATTTCCTTTGAGTGGGTGGTGGGGGTTTCCACCAAGCCAGTCGCGACGAAATAAGAAGCCCTTTCGCCAAATCCGCGCGAACGTCCACCTCTGGCGCATGGACAGGCGATTTTTTTGGCACCTTGAATCCCTGAACCTAATGGCGCTGCGTGGGGCGCGGCAGCGTCTTGGAGTGCGGCAGTCCTCTGCCGCTTTCGCCTGGCCACCGATGTTTGAAAGCGGCAGAGGACTGCCGCACTCCAAGACCTGGCGGAGATTCGAGCGGGCCGATTGTTTGCGAGTGCGCCTGACGTTTTAGAAAGAGGCACGGAATTTTACCACAGCGCGGGGATCGCGGACGGATGGGGATGCCGGACCGGTGTCCGTCCGGAGAGGAGCAGACGTTCCTCCAGGGCGAGTATCATCGCGGCCATGTCATGAGGCATCCTGGGTTTGACTTGGAAGAGGTCGGCGCCCAGGTCCAAAGCGCGCTTGATGTGTTCTGCGTGCATTGAATCGGTCAGTACCACGGTCAGATGCTTGAGGGATTGCGTGCGCAACCAGGTCAAAACCTCAAATCCATCCTTCAGCGGCATTTTCAAATCCAACAGCAACAAATCGGGCAGGGGGAACTTTACGCGGTCATGGAAATGCGCGTGGCCCTTGAAGTAATTGATGACATCGCTGCCATTGGTGAGTTCGCCAACGATCTGCAGGCGCGAGGCCCGTTGCATGGCCTTTTTCAAGAGGAAACGATCGTCATCGGAGTCGTCCGCGACGAGCACCAGATAGTTCTCTTTGGCTTGCTTGCTCATGGCTGTTTTTCCAGGTTCTCGCAACCATCCACCCGCCGTAATCACCCTGGGAGGAACATTGCATGATAATGTGGCCTAGAAGACAGGTTTCCACAAATGGAAGTTTTGGGGAGGCCGTTCCGGTGCCGGCTTATCAGGCGCAAACGGCCTGGACCGTCTGCAGGACTTTCTCCAGCGAGCCATCCTTCAGCAAATATCTGTCCGCGCCCTGATCCAGCATGGCCCTGACGACCTCGTCATCCTCCGTTCGCCCGGTATAAAGAATGACCGGGGTTTGCGGGTGGGATTGTTTCAGGGCGGCCAGCAGCAGCGCGCTGCCTTCGCCTGGGAGATTCACATCAAGAATGACCGCCCCGAGCGCAATATCCCGCGATTGCCGCAAGGCGTCCTCCGCGTTTTCCGCTGTCAAAATCTGGTAGCCGGACAGCTCAAAGAAAGTGGCGGCCATGAATCGCAGATCAGGTTCATCATCCACAAACAGAATTGTCGCGACCATGCGTGACTCAATATTCTGAATCGCCAAAAAAGGCAACTACGAAGAAGAATGCTTGCATACTTCGCCTTCCAGCGACTTGAATTCGGAATTCCTCCCAATTACTTCTGATAAACGCTGACGCGCGCTGGCGGCAGGTTGAGCCAGATGAGATCAGAAGCAACCAAGCGGAAATGAGCCGCCGCCTTGGGCTGACGGTTGCCGACGTGATAGCTGTATTGGATCAGCTTGCCGGCGGGCGGCAGCAGGGCGCGGATCTTTCGGGCGAGCATATCAGCCGTGTGGGGCTCAAAATTCAAAAGCGGCAGGCTGGAAAAGACCATGCCGATCTTTTCGGAGTGTAAGCCATGTTGTTTGAGCAGTTCGTCGAGTTGGAAGGCGTCGCCGGTGATGATTTTGGCGCGGGGAAAACGCGCGCGCAAAAGATCGGCCATTTTCGGCGATTGTTCGATGGCAATGAGGCGGTCCTGGCGCAAGCCGCGATCCAAGAGGGCCTCGGTGACCGAGCCGGTGCCGGGGCCTAATTCAAGCGCGTAGGCGTCCGAGTACGGAGGCAGCCAGCGGGCCATCGCCACGGCGAGGTTCTTTGAACTGGGCAGGATGGCGCCGATCTCCCGTGGGCGATTGACAAGTTCCTGGAGAAAAAGCGTGGTCGCGTTGAGTTTGGCAAGGAGCTGCATGTTTTTAGTATGAAACGGCGTTAATTGTCCACCCACAAGGTTCGTTCACAATCAGTTTTACGCGTATTTGACGCACCGGCCCGGCTTTTGTTCGATCATCAAAAAGAACCCTGCCTCTCAGGCGGCGGAACCTTAGACCAAGACCCGGCATTGGGCCAGAGAAAAATTCACCTCGATTTAACGCAAGCCGCGCAGGGGATCAAAAGCACCCCCGCAAACGGAAGCCGGCAAACCGCCGCTCACTTGCGCGCGAGCAGTTCCTTGACCGTGTCGGTGAGCTCGTCGGCCTGATATGGCTTGGCGAGAAAATAATCCGGCCGGGTAGTCGCGCCGTGGAAAATCTCCTCGCCCACGGTTCCGCTCACGAGCAGGATTTTCTGGTGCGGCTCGAGTTCGCGGAATTTTACGATGAGCTGCATCCCGTTCATGGAATGCATGGCGTAATCGGTGATCAACAGCGCCGGCCGGGGTCGCGCCGCGCTGAAGGCCTGCAACGCAAGTTCCGGATCGCGAAAAGTTTTGATGAGATAGCCCTGTGGCTCCAGGATGACAGTCGCCAATTCGAGCAGCATCGGCTCGTCATCCACCACGTAAATCAGTGGCCCGGAATTCTTCGCCGCTTGTGAATTATTGTTCTCTTCCCCGCTCATTCGCTGTCGTAATCCGCCCGACAAGGCAGATTAAGAACGAATTGGCGGCGCTTGGCAAGCGGTCTTTGGCGCAAATCATGTTCAAAATAGTTTCTCATTGCGCCGCTGTAATTCCACACTTACTATGCGACAGGACATAGGCAACAAACCTGCCATCTTTACTCCGGAAGGCACTTATGAAATCCGACAAGTCACCTCTCAAGAAAGACGTCAAAGCGGTCACCAAATCCATTCGTGAAAAGGGTGCCGCCGTTGCCGCAAAACTTAAGAAATCCGACACTCCCGCCCCCAAGCCGGCGGCGGCTGCCAAGTCCAAGGCCACGCCGGTCGTCGAGGGACCGGAACCGCCCATGGTCGCCAAACCCATTGCCATAGCCAATAAGAAAGCGCCGG
>JAQGPB010000363.1 GCA_028293265.1 Pedosphaera sp.
TCACAATCCGCGCCGCATGAAACTTCGCCTGCCGCGCCGCCTCTTCCAAAAACACCCGGCTCGGCACGCCCTTCCAACGCGGGTCCGTGTTGGGGAAAAAATGGCCGATGTCCGCCTCGCCCAGCGCCCCCAGCACCGCGTCACAAATCGCGTGCATCAACGCATCCGCATCTGAATGCCCGTCCAAGCCCTTCGCATGCGGAATCTCCACTCCGCCCAAGATGAGCTTCCGGCCCGCCACCAACTGGTGAACGTCATAACCAATGCCAACATGAACCATTTAGCGCAATATATCGCCCGGTCAATCACCGACCAAGCAATTTGTTCGCCTCCACGATTCGAAGTTCGTTGCTTCCGCTTCTCACCATATTGCACTCCCTTTCCTTTTACATTAGTTTCGCCCCATGTCAGAACCAACTCTGAAAGTCCTCGCCGTCATCGGCAGCCTCCACCGCGAATCCGTCACCCGCATGGTCATCCGCCACGTCGCCAACCAGCTCCACGCCGACGGCTGCATGGTGGACATCCTCGATTTTGAAAAAGAACCGCTCGCCCTCTACAATCCTGACACCGCCCACGAAGGCCCCGCCTACGCCGCCCTCCGCGCCCGCGTGGACCATGCCGACGTCATCCTTCTGGGCACACCCGACTATCACGGCAGCATCAGCGGCGCGACCAAGAATTTCCTCGACCATTTTTGGCGCGAATTCGCCGGCAAACTTTTCGCCACCATCGTCGCCTCGCACGAAAAGGGCCTCACCGCCACCGACCAGCTCCGCACCATCGCCCGCCAATGCTACGCCTGGACCCTTCCCTATGGCGTCTCCTTCACCGAAGGCCACGATGTCAAAGACGGCGAAATCGTCAGTGACTCGTTTAAGAAGCGTTTGGAAATGCTCACCCGCGACACGCGCATCTACGGCCGCCTCCTCTCCCACCAACGCGCCGCCGATCTGAAAGGCACCGACCCCGGCTTCCTCGCCCGCCTGCGATAATTGAAGACTCTTTTTTTTGAGGCAACTGGTGTTTTCCGTGTTTAAACATTAACGCCGCCGGTCTTGCGACCGGCGGCGTTCAGTTTCAAACGAGTCGAGATTCCCCGGACTCGTTGTGCAATCTGCTTCCTCTCGGCGAGGTTACGGGCTTACCACCCGGAAGTAATGCGGCCCTGCGCTTAAAGAAACCGTTTGCGGGTTGGCTGTGCTCAAGGGCGTCCAAGTGGGGTGGCCCGCCAGTGAAGTGGTCGTTTGGAGGATGAAGCCAGCACCGTTGCTCCAAGATACGATCGCGTTGTTTCCGCTGATCGAGATGTTCAGCACCGGGGGAATGGTGCCAGGTGGACCGAGCGGATTCTGGAAGTCCACCCAGACGAAGTTGAAGTCCGCGTCGCGCAGCCCGACCACCCCTTCGCCGCCGCCGCTCGCGTCAACGTAGCGCGATTCAATGATGAACGCGTTCGCCGGAGTGTTCGTGCCGCCATATTCGTACGACAGGAAACTGTTGTCCACCACGGTGGGCTGACTCGCCAGATAGCCGGAATTAATCAGCATCAGCGTGCCGTTGGTCCCTGTCTTTCCGGGAATGGTCAACGCGTACCGGCCGGTTGACAAACGGTTGAGGGTATAAGTTCCTTTTCCTTTGAGCGTGGCTCCGGTGGTGCCGCGGATGTGGCCGGCGATCAGATTATCGGCAGTCCAAGGAATATAGAGGAACGAGAAGCTCGATCCGGCGTCACTGCCAGTGGTGGCATAGACCGTTGGATCCGCCTTGCTCGTGTCAATGTCCCGCACCGCCACATTCCAGCCTGAGCCGTCGGGCAGCGCCGCATTGTTGGCCTGGGGGCCGCGCTCACTGTTGTTTTCGTTGTTGCCCACGGTAAACAGTATCCCGTCATTCGTGGAATTGACACCGGGCAGGTGCAGGAATGCCAGCCCGCTATAAGTGCCGCCGCCGGTCGTATCCACCCAGCTCACAATGTTGCTGGGAGTATTATAAAATGCTTGACCGCCCAAAGTAATAAAGCCGCTGACCGCCGTGCCACTGTACAGCCCCCAGCCGTCGCCATGTTTCCAGACGGGAATGGGAGGAACCGCTGTACTGACAGTTGAATCGTCAATATAGCCCGCTTTCCAGCCTTGATCATAAGGAAAGTAAGTCAGGCCAATCGGAACCGCGCAACGCTGCAGGTTGCCCGTGCCGGGGCCGTTGACGCTCACCGAGCCGGTCACCAACTTGGTTGTCCGGGTATAGAACTGGCCGCCGCGGAAATGGCCTCCGATCATGTCATAACCCGCGCCGGTCGCGACCCCATCCAATTGCACATAAGCGGCGGCATAGAAAGACGGCGACTGGTCATTCCAACCCTCGCCATTCTTGCGAACCGTGGCCATCACAAACCCATAATTGGGCGAGGGTGCCCACGCCTGCGAGGCGGGCACAGTGGGATCGCCCGTGCTGATGCGCTCCCGTTTTGGATTGGAGTAAGGCCCCAGGTTTTGCTGCGCCAGCACCGGGTCACGCGGGCTCAGCATGAAGTCGAAGGAGCCGGCCTGATAACGCGCCACCGAATAACCATCGCTCGTCTCGCTGTTGATGCTGTCAATCACATCCCGGGCGACACTGCCGAAACCGCCGTTGTTCCAGACAATTTGTTGCGCCGCGCCTTGATTGGCCTGAACAATATCACTCGGATAACCCAGCCCGTTCGCCGGGAGACTCACGTCCCAATTGATCCCCAGCACCTTGCTGTTGGGAAACGGCCCGGGCAAATTGGTGCTGGCCACCAGTGCGCCATTGCTGGTGGGAATGCTCGGCGAACCGGACGACAAATAATTCCCATAACCCGCGTAAGTGGCGGTCACCACATGACCGGCAACGCCATTGTTGTGCGCCACCGTCGCCAAACCGGCATACACCGTCTTGCCGAAATTCGTCCCCGTAGGAACCACCACCAGCAACTGCCAGCCGTTCGTGCTCTTGGGGCTGCTGCCGGAGGGAAAATCCGTCGGATTGGTCGTGGCGAAATAGCTCATCAACTTGTCACCCTGGCGCTGAATGCGCAGCCACACATCAGGGTAAGTCGCATAGCCAAAGTCAGTCGTGTCACCGCCATAATTTAAGGCCCGTCCCGGCAGGTCATCCGTGTCAATGGACTTGTCCATGCGGCCAATGCATTCGATTTGCCCGTCGCGTCCCGAAGGCGCGCGCAGCAGCGCATCAATCATGAAATCAAACGCGGCAGGGTCCAACCCCGACCGGATCATCAGCGACCCTCTCGATGAATCCTGGCCTTTCGGATCGGTGGCAGTGACATCCACAATCCGCACGCGAATGTCGAAATCGCCGGTCAATTGTTGAAAAGCATACGTGAACGAATCGGGCGCGCTGTAAGCGTCCCCGCCGCCCGCAGTGATCGTGAGCGAGCTGTCGCTGTTCGTCGTCACGAGCGGAATCACAGAATTGTTGATGTTGGTCAAAGTGAGTCCCCATTGAATCTGGCGCGAAGTAAAAGTGGTGCCGCCGCCCGCAAAGCCGCTCATGGCGAAAATGGCCCCCTCCGCCGCGCCGTTTACGGTGTTGGCATCATAACTCAGATCAACACTCGTGACCGGGCTGCTCGCATTGGCCAGGGTGATGTCGAACGAATAAAGCCGGGGATTCCCGGTACTCACGCTGTCAAAGGCGCCGCTTTGCACATCCACGCGCCCATTAGCATTCAGCGCGGCGGTCTGGCTGCCGAACCAGTCCGACACCGCAATCGTGCCGCTCTCCGTGCTGGTGTCAGCATGGTGGACGGTATAATCAATGATGATTGGGCCATTAGCTGCCGCGGCCAGGAACGACAGCGCATTATATGCGGCGGGAGTCGTCGGCGTAAGCGTCCCGGAATGCGTAGCGTCAACCAGCAAAACATTATTCGCAGAATAACTGGACGCCATTTTGAAACTGTGGTTGGGGCTGCTGGCATCGGTAAAGGTGGAACCTGCGGCCGGCAGGCCGGTTCCGAGGGCACCCGTATTATAACCTTGCTCGTACCATCCGTTGCCGGTGTTCGCTGTGCCGGCATCCATGGACATGGTCGTATTGGCACCATTCAAGGCCCCCTGTGGCGCCGCCTTTTCAACGACTGCGTCCTGCGTGAAACTGCCGGACGTCAGCGGAATCGGGGTGAAACCCGCATGCGCCCAGGCAGCGGTGAAGAGAGCGGCTCCGGCTGCAAAAAAAGTCGCGCCGCGAGACCGGACGCGACGAAGACTGCCATATGGCATTGTGTTTGTTTTCATTTTAGTTGGTTGTTGATCTTTCTTGCGCAGCCTGGGTTTAACTCCCGCCAGAGTAAGGAAAATCACTGGAATATCCAAGCAACTTTTTTGTGACGATGTGGTTGGACTCGGCAATTCAACGCATTGCAGCCTTGTTCTCAAGACGAGTGTCGGCCTGCGGGCCGTTTTTTGAATTACGCCTTCTGCAAAACATCAGAAGTCTGCCAGAAACCGCTGCGCCCGAAGCGCGGGCTCGTTCAACTCCTCAACAATTCCCTCGCCTCCGCCACGCCCGCCGCCGGACGGCCATACTCGCTCGCCGTGACGCGCGCCAGACCCACCAGATAACGCCACCGAAACCGTTCTCGTCCGGCGGCAAATTCCTCCGACACCGTGCGATAAAACTTCTCCGCGTGCAGCGCCCCGTCCTCGCTCACCGCGTAACGCAGCATCAGGTCAAATACTGGCCGCGCCGGATGCCCGAGCTCTCCATAATGCTCCACCACCGCGCTTGCCCGCGCCTGGAGATTGCCGCGAATCGCCTCATCCGCCTGGCGCAACAACGCGTCCGCATCCGTCTCCTTGATTTGGTCCAGGTGCATCTTCAACGGCAGCGGCTGCCAGTTCGCGAAATCGCCGCCGCGCGCCGTCCGGTCCATCGCCACCTGATACGCCCCGAGAATCAGGCTCGCAAAACAATTCCGCGTGTTGCCCGCCCGCGCCAGATTGCGCCACGCATTTGCCGAATCGCTGGCATGAACACCGATGGAATCGCCATGCACGCTTCCCAGCGGCTTGCCGGCAACTTCCTCGCGCGGCGTCCGCCCCTGGTCCCGCAAGACCAATTGATTCGCCGCCAATGAAATCGCTTCGCCCAAGGCCCTCGGCGAAATCCCCTCCGCCAATGCCGCCGCCGCAGCTTCAGCCGCTTGCTCCGGATTCACTTTGAAAAAAGTCTGGCTCATCTGCTCCACCCAATCATCGTCCACAGCGCGCGTCCCCGGCGTCCGCGACTCAAGTTTGTGCGCTTCCATTAATCGCGGCAGCAAAACCCGCGGTTCTTCCCAAGCCGAATTATACGTCCATGATTCCGCCTTCACACAGTAACGCACCGATTGCCGGAGCAAAGTGTGCGCCTGCTCCATCCCGATCAGCCCCAACAAATCCCACGCGCGATACGGCAGCACCACCCGATGCACCTCGGTCTGGTCCTGCACCTCCCACAACAAATCATTGAACGCCTCCTCCGGCGAAACTTTGGCGAGCTTGGCGAAAGTCTGCTCCGCCGCGTTGACATCCTTGCGCCGCACCGCGTCCCTCAACTCCGCGCCGCCGACCGCTCCGCTGCCTGCCTCTCCCGGCTTCACCCGCTGCAACACTTCCCCGTTGCGCCCGCCATGTTCCTGAATCCGGTTCGTATTCCGATAAAGCACCTTTAAAACCGGCAGCGGCTGCGATTCCGCCGGCAATTCCTGCGACAAATGCAGCGCCGGCGCCAGCGCCATCATCGTGTGAAA
>JAQGPB010000418.1 GCA_028293265.1 Pedosphaera sp.
TTCATCGGTTCCTGGCCGGCGTCGAGGCGCGCCAGTTCCAGCAGCAGTTCCAACAGGCGGCGCATGCGTTGGGCGGCGCGCTGGCAGGCTTCGACGGTGTCCCGGTATTCGGCGGAATTGCGCTCGCGTTTCAGCGAGGTCTGGGTTTGGGCGAGGATCACCGTGACCGGGGTGCGGAGTTCGTGCGCGGCGTCGGCGGTGAACTGGGCTTGCTGGGCGAAGGAGGTCTCGAGGCGGGCGAAGGTGGAATTGAGCACGCCGGCGAGGCGGCCGAGTTCGTTGTCGGTGTCTTCGATATTGATGCGTTGCGCGAGATCGCCGGCGGCAATTTTCACGGCGGTCGCGCTGATGTCCTCGATGGGACGGATCGCGCGAGTGGCCAACCGCCAGCCACCGGCGAGGCCAAGCAGCAATACCACTGCGCCAAACCCGGCCAGCGACCAGCCAAATTTTTGGAGTTCGGCCAGGTCTCCGGCCATCGAGCGGCCCACGACCAGAATCTCACCCGGCGGTGTGGTCACCGATCGTTCACGGAACGAATCGGCGGAAGGTTTTCTATCCGTCGTTACCTGCATTTGGGAGCGGTTGGAAGCCGGGACATCCAATCCGGGCGGCATCGCGTTCCTTGAGTTCCCAGGCTTGAGGTCATACCGGCCATAAACCAGGTCCAAAGGGGCATTCGCGGATTTGCTCATTACGCTGCTGTCGCGCCGCCAAATGATATAGTAATAGGCGGCCGGATCACTGCCGCCAAACAGCCCGGACGTTTGCGGCGTCAATGCAAAATCGCGGGGTGGCGGATGATCCGGGGGGAAATCCGGGTCCGGTGGTCCGGGGTCCATTTTATGACGGATCGGGCGTTCAGCAAAGGGTGCGACCCATCCGCCCTGATCCGGCCCTTGAAAATGCAATTCACGGGAAAGGACTTCCAGGCGGTGCTGCAATTCCGCATCAATATCGTGCAGGCGGCGATTGCGCTCCAGTTGGTACGCGGTGAAGCCAAAACCAATCAGCACCGCCACGAGCATCACCCCGTACCAGAGCTGCAACCGCCAGCGGATGGATTTGAAAAGCATGTTCAGCGTTCGATGCAATAGCCGTGGCCGCGCCGGGTGACGATGAAATCCTGGCCCAGTTTTTTGCGGATGTTGGAGACATGCACATCCAAAAGATTCGAGAGCGTGCTGTCGTTTTCATCGAAGAGATGTTCGTAAAGCATGGTGCGGGTGACGACTTCGCCGCAATGCAGCGCAAGATATTCGACCAGCGCGTATTCGCGGGCGGTCAGGGTCACGGGTTGGCCGGCGTTGGAAATGGTGCGGGCGGCGGTGTCAATCACCACGTCGCGGATCTCGATGCGCGAACGGGTCTGATTCGCCGTGCGGCGGATGAGCGCGCGCAGGCGCGCCAGCAGTTCCTGAAGGTCGAACGGTTTGACCACGTAATCATCCGCGCCGGAGTCGAGGCCGCGCACGCGGTCCGAGGAACGGTCGCGGGCGGTGAGCATGAGGACGGGGGTTTTCTTGGTTTTGCGCAGGCCTTGCAGCACGGCCCAGCCATCGAGCTTGGGCAGCATCACGTCGAGGATGAGCGCGTCATAATCCGAGCTTTCGGCCTTGAACAAGCCGTCCTCGCCGTCGCCGGCGGTGTCCACGGCATAGCCTTCCTCGCGCAAAGCCTGCGCGAGGCTGCTCAGCAAATCCGGTTCATCTTCCACCACCAGGATTCTCATGTCGGCGCTGTCGCTGTGATTCGACGCTGTATTTAGCATGGTCGTCTTGGCCCGCCAAGCGGCGTATGGAGCGGTCCGTGGGCAGCATCCTGCCATGGGCAACCTTAAGGGAACGTGAAGGGCAAAAATACCCAATTACCCAAATACCCAAGTACCCAAGGAATGACTAAATCCCAAGCACTAACCATCAACATCAGGCCAACTCGCGATTCGGATTTAGGAATTCGGATTTCTTTGGGTATTTGGGTGTTTCGTCATTGGGTATTTCTCTTCACCTTCCCTTAAGGTTCCCTCGCGTAAAGTGCGCCCAAGAAAGTTCAACCGCATTAAAAAATGAAAACAAAAATCACCTTCGCCACGCTCGCGTTTTTGAGTTTCGCCGTCACCGGAACGCTCCGCGCCGATCCGCAACTTACCTCGTGGTTCACCACTTACTCGGGCCGTTACGCACGCATTTACACGAACGCCGCGTCAGCCACTGCGGGCAATGCCGTGACAACGTGGAGCAATGGCAGCCAGACGCAAGCTTTGCCGGCCTATAATGGCGTGCAGGAAATTGATTTTTCTTCCAATTGGATTTATGTCCGCTCCACGGGACTGGCCGGTTATGTCATGGGGCCATGGTCGGTTGGTTTTCCAAACTTGCCGTCGAATCAAAAGTCACTGTTCCGCATCCCGCGCGCACCCGCCGCCGCCACGAGCACCACCCTGACCGGCGCCGGCACCATCGGCGTCTTCGTTGATGGCGTGGCCATGTTCAACAGTTGGGACGCATTTTATTGGAGCGGCACCGCCAACACGAGCGCCATGGGGCCGACCGGCGGTTATTGGAATCGCGACGCTTTCTTCAATGAAGGCGCCACGTTCGATCCCGGGAATGCCCACCAACAACAAGGCGGGACGTACCATTATCATGCCAATCCCATCGCGCTCAGGTATCTGCTCGGCGACCATGTCAATTACAACCCGGTCAGCAATGTTTATTCGGAATCCACCGCACCCATTGCCAAGCATTCGCCAATTCTCGCCTGGGTAGGCGATGGTTATCCGCTCTATGGTCCGTATGGTTATGCCAACGCGACCAATCCTGCCAGCGGGCTGCGGCGGATGATTTCCGGCTATGTGCCGCGCAATGGCTCGAACGGCACCGACAATCTTAATTTCAACGGAGCGGCGCGCACCTATCTTCCAGCCTGGGCTTTGCGCGAATACGCCGCCGTTGGCGCGCAAAGCGGCACGACCAACGGCCCTGCGGTCAGCACGACCTATCCCTTTGGCACTTACATGGAGGACTATGCTTATCTGGGCGATCTCATCAATCCAAACACCGGCCAATTGTACAAACTGGGCACCGACTTCGACCTGGATGAATTCAACGGCCGCTACTGCGTCACGCCGGAATTTCCGAATGGCACGAATGCCTACTTCGTTTCCATCGCCAGCAACGGCACACCAATGTATCCTTACAACATTGGCAACGCCTATTATGGTCGCGTGACCGGCGGCTCGGTGACCACCATTTCGGAGACCGTGACGACCAATTATCTCGGCGGCGCGAACCTCGCGCCGGCGCTGAAGGCTCCGAAGATTGCAAACGGGACGGTCACCCTGACCTGGAGCGCGACTGAGGGTGGCACATATCTCGTGGCTTCCACGACAAACCTCTCCTTCTGGACTACCAATGCGACGAACATCTCTGCCGTGCTCGACGCTGGCGGATACACAAACGCGAGTCCCGAAAATCAAAAATTCTTCCGCGTCGCGCGCACGGCTCTGGCCACTTATGATCCGGTGAGCGGCAGCGCGGTCATCTCCGGCGGAGGGACCTCCGTGGCACCCGGCGGCAGCGCGATGCACGGTACCACGAACACCATCACCATCACCCTGCCAAACAATCCGCCGCAGCCACCGGCTGGAAACGTCCCGACCAGCGTGACGCTCGCCGGCAACATCATCGGCACCAGCATCCAGAAGCCGAGCCAGGGCACGGTCATCGCGACGTTTGTGATTCCAGCCAACGCGCCTACCGGTGCTCAGAACATCGTGGTCACCTTCAATCCAGCGCCGACTTACACCATGGTGGGAGCCTTCACGATCAATTGATTTCGTGTGCGAAATTTTTTCTCCCAAATTATCAGTGGTGCGGTCACCCTTCCCATGAGCCGTCCGAAATTCCGCCAGGTCCTGGAGTGCGACAGTCCGCTGCCGCTTTCGACCGCCCACGGTCATGCGAAAGCGGCAGCGGACTGCCGCACTCCAAGACGCTGCCGCGTCCCAGGCAGCGCCATTCGGTTCATGGGTTCAAAGCGCGAAGGTTGCATTCGGGAAATTCTCACCCCGGCCCAATGGCTTCCCAAGCCCGTCACGGGTCAGTTTCCCCAGAGGAGACGAACGCTTCGCGTTTCGTGGTCCCCAAGGAGATGGAGAAAGTACGCCAGGCGTCGGTTCAGCCCCCGCTTGGAAAGGTGTAATCCCGAAC
>JAQGPB010000479.1 GCA_028293265.1 Pedosphaera sp.
CCGAACGCAAAAAAGAATGCATCAATGAATTGAACGCGGCCATCGAGCAAAACATTCAGTCGCTGATTCTGCACATACCCCGGCTCGAACAGGTGCGCGTGGTGGAGGCCGTCAAGCGGCTATATCTCGACCGTTTGCGGGTCGCGGACCGGCTGGTGTCTGAGCCGTTGCTGCCACGGGCGGAGGAGCTTTTGTTGACGCAGCGGATTGCCCGCGCTGTGGAAACGGTTTACCGCGCGGAACCGGAACGTGCGGCGGTGTTTGTGCGCCGGCTTGGTTTGTACGAAAAGTGGCAGGCGATCTTTCATATTGACGATGCCTTGCTTGCGGACGAGCCGCGAAAAAGAAAACTGGCGCGGCTTGGTTTGCTCTGGGCGGCGATGGCGATTCTGGGCGCGCCAATTGCTGTTTACGGATGGGCGCATCGCCTGGCGCCGTTCTGCGTGGTGGCCTGGGCGGTGCATCATTTCGCCAATGTTGACCGGCACAAAGCGCAAACCTCGACGGCGGCCATCATTGCCGGACTGGTGAGTTTTGGATTTTTCTACGGACTATACGCGTGGATATTTCATTTCTTTTTCGGCTGGCACGCGGCGGTCTGGTATGGCCTGACGCTGCCGGTCGCGGGAATGATTGCGCATTATTATCTGCGCGAGTTGCGCCGGTTGTGGGCCGGGTTGCGGGGAACTTTTGTATTGCTGCGGGCACCGGCGGCCGCGCGGCGGTTGCTGGCCTTGCGGGGAAAATTGATTGCCGAAATTGAAGATGTCGCCGGAACCCTGCGGACGGCGCAGACTAAAAATGCTCAACCAGCCAATCATACGCCGCCACTGTAGCCGCTCCATAAACCGCATGCTCGGCCAGCGGCACGGCGATTTGTTTGGCGTTGTATTCGCGGGGCGAGGGCGTGAGGCCGGTGCTAGGCAGCCAGCCAAGATAGCCAATGGCCCAGTTTCCGGTTCCCAGTGCAAGCCCGTCGCGCAACACCGCGCCACCCTGTGGCCGCAATGCGGCATAGAGCGCGCCAAACGTCATGCCATAAGCGAAGCCCAAGTATTTTGCCGCCACGGTTTCCACATTTGGAGGCACCTTCTTGCGAACCGGTTCAGGCAGCGCCTGCTTGGCCTTTTGCACGATGAATTTTCCGGGATCATCGCGCATGGGCGGTTGCGCGTCCGGCACCATCTTCTGGCCGGCCTTTATCGCGACACCAATGGCAAAAGTGCCGATCAATCCGGCCACCGCGCCGAAGAACAATTGTTTGCACATGGATGTTTCATTCATAGTTTCCTCGATCGCGCTTTGCCGCGTCGGATATTCCGTCTCCATCCGGCGGGGCGGACCCATTCGCGATGCTTCCTTGGAAAAGGATCACGGTCAAAAACAGAACGAGAATTGCCAAAGGTGTCAACCAAACGAAGGTCATCGTCCTACCCTCCGCCGCTCTTTGTTTTACCCGCCGGCATGCGAGGCAAATTCCGCCCGCTTGTCCTCGGTTTCACCGGGCGGTTTCCGGTGCGGTCCCTCGCGAAATTCCTCGATCATTTTGGTGTTAAACGCAGGGATGTCGTCGGGTTTGCGGCTGGTGACTAGCCGGTTGTCCACGACGACTTCTTCATCCACCCATTCCGCCCCGGCATTTCGCAAATCAGTCCTGAGCGAGGGCCATGAGGTCATCCGCCGTCCACGGGCCGCTCCGGTCTCGATGATTGTCCACGGCCCATGGCAGATGGACGCCACTGGTTTGCCAGCGTCAAAGAAGCTTCGGACGAACTCGACCGCCTGCGGGTTGATGCGCAGCTTGTCGGGATTTATGACGCCTCCCGGCAGCAACAGCGCGTCATACTCATATCCCTGCGCTTCGGACAGCGGTACATCCACCTTGAAACTCCGGCCCCATTTTGTGAAATCCCAGCTCTTCACCTTTTTATCCACCGGTGAAATGAGATCCGTTTCCGCGCCCGCTTCGTCCAGGGCTTTTCTTGGTTCGGTCATCTCCACCTGCTCGAAGCCGTTCTCAACCAAAATCGCGATTCTTTTTCCTCGTAGTTCATCACTCATAAAAAAAATCAATGCCTCCTCACCTCCTTCAGGCTAACCGTTCAGGCCATCGCTGAGAATGGGGACTTCGCCCCAACGCGCTGCCGTCCGTTCCACGGATTGATGCAGGATGGTTATCGAAACTCCGTCGAAACAGTATGTTGGACGCCATCTTTCACGGTGTATTCGCAAACGCAACGCCAGGTCGTATGGAACGAACGCGCCACCTTGCCCGCAATGTCCGTGAGGCTGCCGTCGGTGGGAACAAGCGGCGAATCTTGGCGGCGGTTGTTATAGTCGAGGTAAGCCTTGGCCTCGGTGACAACGCATACCACATGCACTTGCGTCGGCATGAAGACGGCGATGAGGCGGGGGTGGTAGCCTTTTTCGCGCAATACATAGGCAGCGAGCGTGGCAAAATCGTCGCAATCACCGGTCTCGGAGGCGAGGAATTGGACGGGCGGCTGCACTCCGTCGAAGAGCTTGAACTTGAAACGGGCGAAGCGGTGCAGCAGTCGTTCGGGTGTAAGATGCGCGTCATTAAGGAGTTCAGGCAGCGTCAGGGCGTGGGACGGCGGGACGAAGCCGAGCAAGGCGAGAGCGAGGAGCCATCTGTTCAAAAATAAGTTCGGGAAAGGCAAAATATTTTTGCGAGTGGCACGATGTTTTTTTGGAAATGGAATCATTTGAGTGCGTTATTGATTTAGGAAGAAACAGGCGAGTTGCGCCGCCCCGATGCGGGCGC
>JAQGPB010000183.1 GCA_028293265.1 Pedosphaera sp.
TGCAGTTTACTAAACTGCCGTGGCGTTTACGTCACCGGGGGTTCGAATCCCTCCCCTTCCGCCATTTTTCTCCTGCCCCTTGCCAACTTCCTCTCATTCCATCGCGGTGGGAAGGTCAGCAATGGAAACAGTGGCGAAACTGGTGGCGGAGTCGCTCATGGCGTAGGGGATGACCAGTTCCTGCCCGTGCAGCAACGCGCCGCAGGTGTAAACCACGTTTGGTACGTAGCCTTCGCGCTCGGCTTCGTTTGGACAAAGCAATGGTTCCCGCAGCCGGCCTATCACGCGCGTCGGATCGTTCAAATCGAGCAGGAATGCTCCGAGACAATACTTGCGCATCGCGCCAACACCGTGACTTATCACCAGCCATCCCGCCGCGGTTTCAATCGGCGAGCCGCAGTTGCCCAGCTTGATGAATTCCCACGGTTCCGCGGGTGCCAGCAACACTTTGGGCGTCTGCCAGAAATGAATGTTGTCCGAGAACATCACGAGAATGTTTTCGTCGTCCTGGCGTGACAACATGACACTGTCCGTTGATTTTGCGTGGGAACAGCGCCATGCCTTTGTTCTGCACGGCGGGACCGTTCAGGGTGCTGAACTTGAAATGGACAAAGTCCGGCGTCTCCAGCAATTGCGGCAGAGTGATCTTGCCGTCGTACGCGGTGTAAGTCGCATAGTAGGTGAAACTGCCGTCGTCGTTGCGGAAACGGACAAAGCGCGCGTCTTCGATGCCATTGCTCTGGATGGGCGCAGAGGGAAAGAGGACGCGCTGCGAAATGCGGCTGTCGGGGAAAAATTGGCGAGACTTATATTTTCAACTGCGAGCACCTGTCACTCTACCACATATACCGGCGTGCCGATGGTGATGAGGCGCAATAAAAATTCCGCGTTCCAATTCGCGAGGCGGAAGCAGCCGTGGGATTCGGTGCGGCCAATATCCTCGGGTCGCGGGGTGCCGTGGATGCCATAACCGGGACGGTCGAGCCCGATCCACGCAACACCGACAGGGTTGTTCGGCCCGGGCGGTAAAATGAGTTTGCGTTTGAGTTCGTGCGCCTCCGGGGATTCAGGGAAAACGTCGGGATCGAAAGTATAGTTGGGATTCGGCGCAACCACGACCACACGCAGCAGGCCGACCGGGCGTTTCTCGACTCGCTTCGCGATGCTGCACGGAAAATGCGCGACGAGATTGGTCTCAGCATCGTAGGCTTCCAAGGTTTTGGCGGAAAGATGAATGGTGACCCAGGCGGCCTTGGACGGCGTCTCAGGATAACTGGCGTTGGGCACTAGGACTACAGTGCCGGCAACAACATTACTCCAATTGATGCCGGGGTTGAGCCGGCGGATAAGATTCGGGTGGGAGAAACTTTTTTCGGCGACGAGTTCGAGGATGTTTTCGAAATCAAGCGCGTTTTGCTGGGATTTGCCAAGCCACGTCGGCGCGATGGGTTGCAGGCGGGCGAGATCAGCCGGAGTGATGGTGTAGGTGGTGGTGGGTGAAGTTTCGAGGATGAGCTTGGCCCGCGTGGCGGCGTCCAGTTCGCCGGTGCCGGGAAGGCTTTCCTGCCATTGAAAGGCGCTGAGCGCGGCGCGGGTCTGGGAACCGATGGAACCATCGAGCGAACCGGAGGAAATGCCCAGGCCAATCAGCGCGACCTGGGCTTCAAACGGATTTTGTACCGGGCGTGGGAATTGTGTGGCAGGTGCGGCCGACTGGTTTGTAGCGGGCGGGATAATGGGGAGGGGCGCGGCGTTGCGGCGAACAGAATTTGTGGGAGCAGCAGAATAGGCAACAGCAGGCTTGGTTGCAGCGACAATGGTTGCATTGGTTTTAGCTTTGATGCTTGCTGGTTTGCGGTCCGCGTCATGGCCCGGGCGCCACCAAAGCCAGCCGAAGAACGCGGCGAGAGCCAGCGCCAGAAGCCAATAAAAGGGATGGCCCACCTTTTTTCTAGAGGCGGGCGGCTTGTATTTCGCTTGGTATTTTTTCTGGGGCACGGTCAATTCCGCCGGTTTTCACCCGCAAAATCAAAGCTCGAAAAACACACGGAGTTTGTCCATGAAACTATTGGCATATTCGAGACGGGTGGCCTCGACGACGCTGGGCTTGGTGTTGGCGGCGACAATGCCCTCGGTTTCCATCTGGCGCTTGGCGAGCAGGGCGCTGAGTTTGCTGAGCAGGTCGGGATTTTCCTTGAGGCTGCGCGCCAGCACCGCCTTGCCAATTTCGACCACCTCGCAGTCGGTATGCGCCAGAATCGTGGCGCTGCGGCGTTCGCCGGTGAGCAGCGACATTTCGCCGAAGCAATCGCCGTTGCGCAGGCTGGCGACATGCACCGGCGAACCGCTGCGTTCGACCACCACGTTGGCTTCACCTTCGACCAGGATGAACATGGAGTCGCCAGCCGCGCCCTGCTGGATGATTTTCTCCGCGCGGCCAAAATGGATGAGCCGCCCGCGCGGCAGCAGGCCGTCCAGTTGGTCGTCGGTGAGGCTTTTGAAAAGCGGCTGCTGCCGGAGCATGATACGGGCGGTGCTTTGGATTTCCTGCTCCTTGCTGCGGACGGGACGCTCAATCTGGATGGTGCGGACCGGATAAGGAATTTTGATGCCATGACGCTGCAGGCTGTACCAGACATTGGTGCGGATGGCGTCGCAGACTTCGTTGTAATGGTCGTGATGCTCCAGAAAAAACTTGATTTCGTATTCCACGGCATAATCGCCAAAATTCTTTAGATACACACTGGGTGACGGCACGGGGGCAACGCCCTTGGCATTGGACGTGGCATGGAGCAGCACGTCCTTTACGCGCGTCGGCGGTGAAGCATAATCCACACTCACGCTGATGCGCATGGCATGGAAGCGATTGGGGAGATTCAGATTGACGATGACCGCCTTCGCCATGTCGCGATTGGGAATGTCCACGCAGATGTCATCGTTCGTGAGCATGCGGGTGGAGCGCCAGTTGATGTCAATCACCTTCGCGTACTTGTTGTCCACAAACAGCCAGTCGCCATCCTTGAAGGCTTTGCTGAATTGCAGCGCGAGGCCGGCGAAAATATTGCCGAGCAAATCCTGCATCGCGAGGCCGACGATGACCGCGAGCACGCTCGGGCCGATGACGAGGCCCTTGATGTTCAGGTGATAGCCGAATGTAAGGATGACAATGACACTCGTCGTGATGATGAGCAGCGTGACGACTTCACT
>JAQGPB010000184.1 GCA_028293265.1 Pedosphaera sp.
GACGCCCTTGACTTAATCCCACGTCTCACTCAGTAACAAAGTTGCTGCGGGTCACAGACCCGCGCTCCGCCGAAAAGGATGGCACGGTCAAGAAGCTCCAAGCCGACCAAGCCTCATTTTTCATCCACCATCGTCGCGATGTTTTTCAGCACGGGCTTTTCCCAATTCGGATAACTCAGCACCGGCGGACCGAGGTGGCGGCTGACCACTTGCACCGAAGTCCCGTCGGGCGTGAGCGGGCGGACGCAGATTTGCACGCGTTCACCAAAGGTCGTCATCCCGATCCCGCGCTTGGCCAGAATGTGGCCCGTAGCCTTGTTGGAATCCACGACGCACAAATCATCCATTTCAGCCGCGGACAATGCGGCGGTCCAAATCGTCGTGTAATCTGACCGGAAAACGTGTTGCGTCCCTGCTTGTCCTTGGTCGCAGGCCGATTTCGTGGTCGAGCAACCGCTGGCCAATAGCAGACAGGCGCCGAGGCATACCAGGCGGACGGCCGGAATCAGCCGGACCGATGCTCGCGGAACGTTGTTTTCAGATTGTTCGTCCGCTTGTCCTTTGCCGCTGATGCAGACCGCGGGCTTCATGGCTTGAATATATTTTGCATCTTGATTGGTATTCATGGGTATCCTCTGTTTAATCAGCCGCAGCCACTGTCAATTTTTCATACACTACCACAAATGACGCTTTTGCGCATGGAGATTCATCTTCAAGCAGAATTATTTTGCTTTTTTCAGCGAAGCCAATCACCCTTGCACCCATTGGAACCCAAAAATCCTGAACCGAGCTTGGACCTCAAAAGACTATGAACTGGTATTACGTGGATGCGGCGGGACAACAAGCAGGCCCCGTGGATGACGCCGGGCTGGACGCTCTGGCCACGAGCGGCGCGATCAACACGGAAACGTTTGTCTGGAAGGAAGGCATGGCCAACTGGCAGCCGTATCGCGAAGCCCGGCCCGCCGGGGTGGGAGTGGCCGCCGCGCCCGCAGTCGCGGGGGGCGCCCATGCGCCGGTGTTCACCAGCGACGCCGAACAGGCGGTTTGCGCCGAGTGCGGCAACATTTTTCCGATGACGGATACCATCCGCATCGGCAGCTCCCGCGTTTGCGCCAAATGCAAGCCGATCTTCGTCCAGAAAATGCGCGAAGGGGTGAATGTGGAAACCGCCGGCGGCGCCTTTCGGTACGCCGGCTTTTGGATTCGTTTTGCCGCGGTATTTCTGGATGGCCTCATCCTCGGGGCGTTCAATGTGGGCCTGAACATGGCCGTCATGGGCACGACCGGAGCTTTTGGGAACCGTACGGGCGCGGCCAACGTTTCGTTCGCCATGAATATTCTGGTCTTCTGCATCGAACTGGCCGTGGGCCTGTGCTATGAATCGGTCATGGTCAGCAAATATGGCGCGACGCTCGGCAAGATGGCCTGCAAAATCCAGGTGATGGTTGCGGACGGCGGCAAGGTTTCTTTCGCCCGGGCAGTTGGCCGGTACTTCGCCAAGCAGCTCAGCGCCCTGGTCTGCGCCATCGGCTATATCATGGCCGGATTTGACGCGGAAAAAAGATCCTTGCACGACCGCATCTGCAACACCCGCGTCGTCTATAAATAATTCCTGAGCCTCACATGAACACCCCGCTGGTCTCCTGCACCAAATGCCGGGCGCCCCTGCTGGGGGACGTTTTCAATTTGCCGGAACTCATCCCCTGCCCCTCCTGTGGCAAGCCGTTGCAAGTTGAAGTCTTTCCCGCCATGTTTCGCCGCATCGCGCCCGGTCGCGATGGCGAAGCGGTGATGGAGGAGACCGAGTCCAGTTGCTTTTACCATCCGCAGAAAAAGGCCGTGCTCCCGTGCGAAAGCTGCGGGCGGTTCCTCTGCGCGCTGTGTGATTGCGAGTTTAACGGCCAGCATCTCTGCCCCACCTGCCTCGAAACGGGCCGCAGCAAGGGCAAGATCAAAAGCCTGGAAAATCATCGCACTCTATATGATAGCATGGCGCTGAGGCTGGCGATTGGCTCATTCGCGCCGCCAATCATTTATTTTTGCTGGCTCACCCTGCCGTTGTCGCTTTTCATCGCCATCCGCCATTGGAATACGCCCACCAGCATCGTTCGCCGAACTAAAATCCGTTTCATGCTCGCAATTACTATCGCGCTGTTGGAAATCATCGGTATGGTCATGGCGATTTATTTCATCGTGCATAACAACAACCATCGAGTTCGTTAAATAAATGGCCGCCAAGCAAAAGGAATATCGACGATTGCCGCCGTTCTTCGGCAGAAGGAGGGGAGTCGGCCTAATATCCGTTTCTACGACAAGCTGCTGGTTATGGTTGGGGAAGGACCATTTGCTCTGCATAGATAGAGTTTGGTTCAAAGAGGATTACAAACGCTTCTACTTCCGTGACATCCAGGCCATCGTCATCCGCAAAACTGAAAATGGCCGGATTGCCAACATCGTCTTCGGCGCTCTGGCAACCCCGCCGCTCATCGCCGCGCTCGTGACGTCTGGCGGCTGGCAGGTCGCCTGGTTCATCGTGACCGGCTTCTTCCTCGCCTTGATGCTGATCAACTTCCTTTATGGGCCAACCAGCGCCTGCCATTTGCGGACAGCGGTGCAAACGGAGGAACTGCCCTCATTGAAGCGCCTGCGTCGCGCCCGGAAAGTTCTGGCGCGACTGCGCCCGCTGATTGCCGCCGCCCAGGGCGAACTCGCCTCGGCGGAAGTTCCCGTGCTCATGGCCGAGCTGGCCCGCCCGCCCGTGGCCGTCGCTCCTGCGGCTTCCCCCGCACCGGAGGCCATTTTCCAACCTCCATCCGCCAATCCGCAGCCATGACAATTCTGAAACATCGAACATCGAACATCGAACATCGAACGCTGATTTTTCGGCGTCCCTCATTCGATGTTGGTTGTTCGGTGTTCGGTGTTCGATGTTTCTGTTTTCAGCCATCGTGAGCCCTCAACTTTCAACCCTCACGCATCAGCGCTGCTTCAACCATTCCCAGCGCGAAGCCGCCGCCCGCTGCCTGGAGTGCCGCCAATTCTTCTGTCGCGAGTGTGTCACCGAGCATGACGACCGCCTCATCTGCGCCGCCTGTCTCCTCAAGCTGGCCAAGCCGCCCCTCACCCAGCGCCGGGGCTTCGTTGGTTTCGTGCGGCTGGCCCAATGCCTTTTCAGCGTGGTGCTGCTTTGGTTTTTCTTTTATCTCGTCGGCGAAAGCCTGCTTTCCATCCCCACCTCCTTTCACGAGGGAACCATGTGGCGCGTGAACTGGTTCGACTCCCAATGAAACCGCACCATCGCCGGCAACTGGGTCGCGGAGGGATGGAACTGATTGAAGAAGCCGTCCACCTGTTGCGTCGGAACACCGCCGCGACCGTCGCGGCTTATTACCTCGGCAGCCTGCCCTTCGTCCTCGCGACGTTGTATTTTTGGGCCGACATGAGCCGCAGCCCGTTTGCCGCCCGTGAATTGCCCGGTGCGGCGCTGGGTTTGGCGTTGCTTTTCCTCTGGATGAAATTTTGGCAGACCATTTTCGTCGCCAACCTGCGCGCGCGGATTTCCGCCGAACCGCCCATCCGCTGGACACCCCGCCGCTGCTGGCGCGTGTTCATCATCCAGACTGCCATCCAACCCTCCTCGGTTGTGCTGCTGCCGTTGGCCCTGTTGCCCTCGGCCCTGCCCTTTGGCTGGGTCTATGCCTTCTACCAGAATGTCACCGCGCTCACTGATGGCGAAACCGGCGAGGTCCGCCAGATTTTTAAGCGCGCCTGGAAACAATCCCTGCTCTGGCCGATGCAAAATCACCTCATCCTCGCCATCCTTTTGGGTTTTGCCGCCTTTATTTTCCTGAACTTGATGAGCGTTTGTTATTTGCTGCCGCAACTTTTAAAAATGTTGCTGGGCATTGACTCGGTCTATACGCAAAGCCCGGCCAGCATGTTCAACACGACCTTCTTCGCCGCCTTGGTCGGCCTCACCTATCTCTGCGTAGACCCCATCATCAAGACGGTTTATCTCCTGCGCTGTTTTTACGGCGAATCTTTGCAGTCCGGTGAAGACTTGAAGGCCGAACTCAAGCAGTTCGCTTCCCTCGCCGGCACGGCTGCCACTGCTGTGATGCTGGCTTTGATTTTAATTTGCGCCAATTCCGCATCCGCCGCCGACGCCACACGTTCTAACGCGCCTGCAACCAGGCCAATTCCCGCCAAGAATTCAGTCCCCGCCGTTTCGCCGCCCGCGCTCGACAAGGCCATCAATCAGGTCATTCATCAGCCCAAATACACCTGGCGCATGCCGCGCGAAAAAATCGTGGCCGACGACACTGCCGACGGCCCGGTAATGCGGTTCCTGCGCAGCATCTGGACTTGGACCAAACATACCCTCAAGGACTTCTTCCATTGGCTCGGCGACTTGCTTGACAAATGGTTTCGTGGCCGCCGCACCACGGGCGGCAGCCTGAGCGGCTTCGACTTTATGCGGTCGCTGCAGTCGCTTTTGATCGTGTTGATCGTCGTGCTGGCCTGCGCGGTGGGCATTTTGATTTTCCGCGCCTGGCAGCGCAACCGCCGCCGGACCGAAACGGTTTCCAGCGAGGCCATTCCCGCGCTGCCCGATTTGGCCGATGAAAATGTCGGCGCGGACCAACTGCCGGAAGACGGCTGGATCAAGCTGGGGCGCGAGTTGCTCGGGCGCGGCGAGCTGCGGCTGGCCATGCGTGCGTTTTATTTTGCGAGCCTCGCTCATCTCGCCGCGCGCAGCCTCATCACCATCGCCCGGTTCAAATCGAACCGCGATTACGAGCGCGAATTGCACCGGCGCGGCCACGCCATCCCGGACGTGCTGTCGCTCTTTGGCGAAAATGTCACTGTGTTCGACCGCAGTTGGTACGGCCTCCATGAAGTCAGCCCGGACCTGGTCAGCCAGTTCCTCGCCAACGTGGAAAGGATCAAGGCCGTCGGATGAAGCGCAATTTTTCCATCATCATCTTGCTCGCCTGCGCGGTTGGCTTCGCCTTGGGCATCGCGCAATTGTTCCGGTTGCGCTTCGAGTCCGGCGACGTTTATCCCCCATATTCTTCATTACGGTCCGATCCGCTCGGCGCGAGCGCCCTCTATGAAAGCCTCGCCCAGTTGCCGGGCATTCACGTGAGTCGCGATTTCCGCAAGACTGACGAGTTGCCCGAGGGCAACAGCATCGCCTACCTGCATCTGGCCGGGAACCGGGACGACTGGGATGAAATCTCCGAGGATTCCTTCAAGTCCATCGAAACCTTCCTTAAGCGCGGTGGCCGCCTGGTCATCGCCCTGTCGCCCCAGACCACCAAGCCTTACGACTCGACCGCGAGCCCTTTCAAAACTGCGCCCGCTCCCGGCTCGAAAACAAAAAAGAAGGGCCCCTCAAAATCAAAACCTGACAAGTCCGCGAAAAAGAAAAAAATGACCCGCGAGGACGATCCAGAATCCAAAACAATTTCCCTCACCGGACGCTGGGGTTTAGATTTCGCATTCCAGGCTATGAAGCAAGGCGATGGCGGCGCTTACGAACCGCTTGAGGTCGAGAACAGCGATGAACCCTCGCTGCCCGGCTCCGTCCTGTGGCACAGCGGCCTCGTCATGACCAATCTCGACCAGAATTGGAATGTGATCTACGCGCGGGATTCCGAAGCCGTGCTGGCCGAGCGCAAATTTGGCCCCGGCTCCGTGGTGCTTGCCACCGATTCCTATTTTCTCAGCAACGAATCACTCAGCAAGGACCGTCATTCGGAATTGCTGGCTTGGACGATCGGGCCCTGCCGTCAGATCATGTTTGACGAAGCTCATTTGGGAATCGCGGATGACCCGGGTATCGCGACCTTGATGCGGAATTACCGCCTGCACGGGCTCTTTGCCGGGTTGCTTTTGCTGGCCGCCCTTTTCATCTGGAAAAACTCCGTCAGTTTCGCGCCCGCGCACGAACACGAAAGCATCGAAAACGCCGTGCTCGGGAAAGATTCCGCCAGCGGCTTCGTGAACCTGCTCCGCCGCCATATCAAATCCGGTGACCTGCTCAATGTCTGCATTGCCGAGTGGAAAAAATCTTTCCCCCAGGGCAAGTCCCGCTCTGCCCGGCTGGAACGCGTCGAATCCATCATCGCCGCCCAAAACGCACTGCCCGCCGCCGAGCGTACTCCCATCGCAACATACCGCGCGATCTGCAAGGCGCTGAAGGAAAATCCCGCCGCTATCAACCATCCAGAACCGGCAACACGCACTACACAACACGGAACCCAACTCTCACCATGAATAATGATCATCTGAAAGAAGTCTTGGCCAAAGCCCGGCACGAAGTCGCCAAGGTCATCATCGGCCAGCATGATGTCGTCGAAAAGGCGCTCATCACCATCTTTGCCGGCCAGCATGCGTTGATCGAAGGCGTGCCCGGCGTGGCCAAGACATTGCTCGTCCGCACCATCGCGCATGTGCTGGGTTGCGAATTTTCGCGCATCCAGTTTACGCCCGATCTCATGCCCGCCGACATCATCGGCACGAATGTTTTCAATCTGCAGCGCAACGAATTTTCGCTCATCAAGGGCCCGGTCTTCACTTCCTTCCTGCTCGCCGATGAAATCAACCGCGCGCCCGCCAAGACGCAGTCGGCGCTCTTGCAGGCGATGCAGGAACGCACCGTGAGCATTGATCGCGAGACGCACGTGCTTTCGCCCAGCTTCACCGTTTTCGCCACGCAGAATCCCATCGAATACGAAGGCACCTATCCCTTGCCCGAGGCGCAGAAGGACCGCTTCATGTTGAAAATCACCATGAAAGCGCCGGAGCGCGCCGAGGAACTCCTGCTCGCGCAACGGACCATGGGCAAGGAATCGCCCGAGTCCATGCTCAACAGCGGCGCAGTCCAGGCGGTCATCAAAGCGGAGGATCTGCTGGCATTGCGCGAGCAATTGGCGACCATCGTCATGCGTGACGAATTGACCGCCTACCTCGTGGACATTGTCCGCGCCACGCGCCAGCACGAAAGCATTCTTGTCGGCGCCGGGCCGCGCGCCACGCAGTCGCTCATGCTCGGCTGCCGCGCCTATGCGGCCATGTCGGGACGCGATTTCGTCACGCCCGACGACATCAAGACCATGGCCGGCCCGGTGCTCGAACATCGCATCATCCTGCGGCCCGAATTCGAAATCGAGGGCTTGGGCGTGGCCGAGGTGATTCAACAAATTTTGCAGCAGATTGCCGTGCCAAGATGAGATGATTGTTCCGCGTTCCAGATTGATGCTGTGGGTGGCCGTGATCATCCTCCCGTTTTCCATTTTGGGAGCGGTGGCGCCGGCGGCCTTCGGAATCTCCGTCGCGCTC
>JAQGPB010000512.1 GCA_028293265.1 Pedosphaera sp.
AGGACCGAAAGGTGATCCAGCGGGAATTGGAATATGTGTTCGGCATTTTCCCGCGCCTGCTGGAGCGGCAGAAGCAGGTGGCTGGCACGCTTTCGGGCGGCGAACAACAGATGCTGGCCATCGGTCGCGCCCTGATGAGCAAGCCGAAATTTTTGATGCTCGATGAGCCTTCACTCGGCATTGCGCCGCTGCTGGTGAAAACCATTTTTGAGAAAATCGTCGAAATCAACCGCCAGCAGGGCATCTCCATTTTGTTGGTGGAACAAAACGCGAACCTGGCGCTGGAGATTTCGCGCTACGGCTACGTGCTGGAAACCGGCCAGATTATTTTGCAAAACGACTCTGCGGCGCTCCGGCAAAGCCCGCAGGTAAAAAGCGCGTATCTCGGCGGGGGTTGAGGCGAGGCAGCATCCCGCTGCGACAGTACGCCGATCTTGAGCGCGTTGCGGCTGTCCACCTGTTTTTCATGGAAGCGAATGGGAATAAAAGAGGTCGGGCAGCTTCATGATCATGGAGAAGAATTTTCCATTTGCTTCAGCTCTCGAATAAGTTTGTCCGGCTTACCACACTCGTTTAATTCCATAGACATCGAGTGCATGATCGTTGCTTAACAGCGGAAGATTTTCCAATGCGGACTGTGCAACGAGCAGGCGGTCAAAAGGATCGCGATGGTGCAAGGGCAGGCGGGCGACATGCAGTGCGTGCTCAATGGAAATGTTCAGCAGGGCAAAACGATTGATGGCCAGTTGCGCAGACATGAATTCTTCCAATGGCTTGCCGAGAACCAATTTTCCGAGGCTGGTTTTGATTGCAATCTCCCATATGCTGGCAACGCTCAGAAAGCGTTCTGTTTCCTGGGCCTCAAGCAGGGTCTTTGCCTTTGCGCTCAGTTGGGGAGCGTCCGTGACAAACCAGAGAAACGCATGTGTGTCGGCGAGGAGTTTCACTCCCTGTAAGGTTTGAAATCCTCGAGCGGCTCGTCGAAATCAGGCCGAATTTCGACAAGCCCTTTGGCGCTGCCGGCTTTCGGCCCCGTTTTGTTTCCAATGGCCGGTTCACTGGCTAAAAGCTCCACGATCTGCAGCAATGCCTCCTGCGTTGGCTGCGGCAGCGCTTGCGCTTTTTCGTAGATTCTTTCGGCGGTACTCACACCAGAAAATTAACGTGCCGGACGCTTCAATTCAAGCCAGATCACAATACGCCGCCAATCCCTGCATCCCGCCTTCGCGTCCGAAGCCGCTTTCCTTGTAGCCGCCGAACGGGCTGGCCGGGTCGAACTTGTTGTAAGTGTTCGCCCATACGACACCCGCGCGGAGTTTGTTGACGAGCTTGAAAATTTTGCTGCCTTTGTCAGTCCAGACGCCGGCGCTCAGGCCGTAGGGAGTGTTGTTCGCCCGCTCGAACGCCTCTTCAGGCGTGCGAAAGGTCATCACGCTCAGGACGGGGCCGAAAATCTCCTCTTGCGCGACGCGATGCGATGCCGTAACGCCGGTGAGAAAACTCGGCGGAAACCAATATCCGCGCTCCGGCAACGCGCACCGCGTCTGCACCAGTTCCGCGCCTTCATCCACGCCGCTTTGCACCAGTTCGCGGATCTTTTCGAGCTGCGGCCGCGAATTGATCGCGCCGATGTCGGTGTTTTTGTCGAGCGGATTGCCGACGCGCAAGGTCTGGATGCGGTCACGCAGCTTGCGGATGATCGTCGGCAAAATCCCTTCCTGCACCAGCAACCGCGAACCGGCGCAGCAAACGTGTCCCTGGTTAAAATAAATTCCCGATATGATTCCCTCAATTGCCTGGTCAATCGGCGCATCCTCGAAAACGATGTTTGCCGCCTTGCCGCCGAGTTCGAGCGTCAATTTTTTGCCCGTCCCTGCCACTGATTTCGCGATCAATTTGCCGACTTCCGTTGAACCGGTGAATGCGATCTTGTCGAGTCCGGGATGGTTGACGATGGCTGCGCCGGTTTCACCCGCGCCGGTGACGATGTTGACCACACCCTCGGGCAATTCCGCCTCCTGAAAAATTTGCGCCAGTCGCAGCGCGGTGATGCTGGTGGTCTCGGCCGGTTTAAGCACCACCGTGTTGCCGCAAGCCAGCGCGGGCGCGATTTTCCACGCCGCCATCAGCAGCGGAAAATTCCATGGTATGATCTGCCCCGCCACGCCAAGCGGACGCGGATTGCGGCCCGGAAACGCATATTGCAGCTTGTCCGCCCAGCCGGCGTGGTAAAAGAAATGCGCCGCCACCAGGGCAGATCCACATCGCGGCTTTCCTTGATCGGTTTGCCGCCATCCATCGTTTCGAGCACCGCCAGCTCGCGCGCTTTTTCCTGGATGATGCGCGCTATGCGATAAAGATATTTGCCGCGCTCGCGTCCTGAGATTTTGCTCCAGACCTTGTCATAGGCGCGCCGGGCCGATTTCACGGCTGCATCCACATCCTGCGCGTTGGCGGATGCGATCTCCGTCAGTTTTTCCTCGGTGGCGGGATTGATCGAATCGAAATACTTGCCAGACGCGGGCGCGACGAATTTGCCATTAATGAACAACTCATGCCGCGGCGCAATCTTGTAGGCTTTGTAATCCTCGGATGCGGGCGCGTAATCCCATTTCGCACCAAAGTTCAAATGGCGCTCGTTCAATGGCACCGGTTTGTGATTGCTGCCGGCGAGTGCCCGCACGCCAGCGGGCACGGATGGAACCAGCTTGGTCGCCACGCGCAAGGATTTTTTGGCGGCGCGGGAGGAAGTGGATTTGATTTTCATGAAGTATATCAGATTGAAGCCAAGGTATCATCACGGCAGCGAAAAATAATCCAAGCTTTGGTAATTCCCATCAACAGTTTTGACGATTTGCAGCAGCACATCATTGACCAGCGTGCTCGCGCCGAAGCGGAACAGCCCGGGCGTGAGCCAGTCGTCACCCAGGGTTTCGCGCAACATCACCAGATAATGCAGCGCCTGCTTGGAGTTGCGGATGCCGCCGGCGGGTTTCATGCCGATGCGGATGCCGGTGGCGTAAAAATAATCGCGAATCGCCTCCAGCATCACCAGCGTCACGGGCATCGTGGCGGCGGGGGTCACCTTGCCGGTGGAGGTCTTGATGAAATCGCCGCCGGCTTCCATCGCAAGCTGGCTGGCGATGCGCACATTGTCGTAGGTCACCAATTCGCCGGTTTCAAGAATCACCTTGAGATGCGCTTCGCCGCAGGCTTCCTTGACCGCCGCGATTTCATCGAACACGAGCGCGTGGTCGCCGGCAAGGAACGCGCCGCGGTTGATGACCATGTCAATTTCGTCCGCACCGTCCGCAACCGCGCGGCGGGTTTCCTCCAAGCGCGTCCGCAACGGCATCTGGCCGCTGGGAAAACCGGTTGCGACCGAGGCGACCTTGACCGGCGAGGCGTCACCCAAAAACCGCCGCGCATATTTCACCATGTTCGGATAGACGCAGACGGCACCGCAGGGAGGAACGCCATATTTGACGTCCAATGGTTGCAACGCCTTGCGGCAAAGATAGGCGACCTTCCCCGGAGTGTCTTTGCCTTCCAAGGTGGTCAGGTCCATCATCGAGACGGCCAGCTTGAGGCCAGCAAGCTTGGCGCTGGTCTTGATGCTCCGTTTGGTGAAGGCTGCCGCGCGTTCTTCGACCATCACCTGGTCCACGGTTGGCAGGGGGAGACCGGGCTGGCGCGACGGTTTTCCCGCCTTTGGCAAGGCAATCGCTGTCATATCGTTATCTGACTTTTGCGCCTGCGGGGGACATAGTCAATCCGGTTTACATGACGGGCGGCATAAAGGGCGCAGCTTGGCGGTACCATCACGGAGCGCGGCGTTCGCGCCGCTTCTGCGGGTTGAAGGTGGGACGGGAAAGGGAGTGGCGTACAGATTTGGTGAGAAACTCCGCGCCGTTGGAGAAGCACCAAGCGTCCAAGCTCCAAGCTCCAGAGAATAACCAAGCTCCAAGTTCCAATTGGCGGCATGGGGAATGCAAGTGGTTGAGGGTGAATGGCCATACAAAAGGGGAATGGGAGGGGATGGTCAGGGGAATAAGCATGGTCAGGGGAATGGGATTTCAAACAAGAATTTTTTGGTCGTTCTGGGTGGTTTTGGGCTTATTTTGGGCGGCGGGGGGCTGGCTGGTCGGGGTGGGGGGCGGGACGGAAAGAGGAGTGGCGCGCAAATTTAGGCTGATTTGGCGGGAAACTCCGCCCCGAAATGGTTGAGGGTTGATCGTTGAGGGTTGAGGGGCCGGGCGACGGGCGGGACGCCCGCGCCACCCGCCCGCCAATCCTGCGGCCTGGACCCTGACATACTCTATTTTGGGGACTTATATACAACACTACCCCGCCGAAACGGTCAAATCCTTGCCCAAATTCCTAGAAACCTAGACCACTACAGGCTGTATGACATGTAAGACAAACCTCCAAAAAGCCCAATAAATTGTATGTAAATAGCTGAATTTGAAATGA
>JAQGPB010000518.1 GCA_028293265.1 Pedosphaera sp.
TAAAGGAAGCAACCCGCGTGGCCAACGAGATAGGAACCACTCCTGGAGAAGTGGTCCGTTTGCTTTTCAAGCAACTGGTCAAACGCCGCGCCATCCCGTTTCCACTTCAAGCGGACAATCTTGAAGACGAAGTTCTTGGGCCATCCAAGCGCCGCTCAAAAATGTGGGATGAAATGAATGAAGGACATCCCGCAGCCAGGTGAAGTTTACGCGGTGGATTTCGGCTATGATGGCAAGGTCCGTTATGCGATCGTAGTATCCGTGCCGGACAGGCATTCGCGTCTTGCAATCAGCAGTGTTGTTCAAATCACCACTCAGCATGGCGGAACACCCTACGAAGTCACTTTGCCGCGTGTTCCCTGGCTGAGGGAGCAAAGCTATTGCAACGCTCAAACCGTTCAGCCGGTTAAATGGATGGAGTTTGCCCGCAAGGCGGGAAAGTTTGAAACTCCGGTGGTGAAAGATCTGCGGACGGCTCTGGCTCGCTGGCTTGCGATTTGATTTTCCCGGTAAAATCTGGGATATGAGAACCGTTTGCCCTCACCCCGCCACACACCCTTCAAACCCCGCCTTGATCTTCGCCTCGTCCAGTTCGCGACCAATGAAGACCAACTGACTCTTGCGCTTCTCGCCTGCGTTCCAGAAACGGTCCGGCGTGGAGTCAAACATCATTTGCACGCCTTGGAAAACCACCCGCTTGGGCTGGCCCTTGATGTGCAACACGCCTTTGCTGCGATAAATATCCGCACCGAGCGTCTTCAACAATTCGCTCAGCCACACTTCCAGCTTTGGCAAATCCAGCGCCCGCTCCTCCTCGATGTAAAACGAGCGCACCGATTCGTCGTGATGATGATGAAGTTCCTCGTGTCCGTGGCCGTGATCGTTCGCATGACCGTGTTCGTGGTCATGGTCGCAATACTCGCCGCAAACATGATCATGGTCATGCTCGTGATGAGGCTCGTGCTTTTCTGCTTCCTTGAACACCGGCAAAGGCGCGGTCAATTCACGCGCCTTCACGTTCAAGATTTTTCCCGGCTCGATCTGCGAATTGCGCGTGCGATGAATCTGCGCCAGCGCGTTCATGCCCCGGATGCGCGCCTCCACGCGCGCCAATTCCTCCGGCGAAACCAAATCCGTCTTGTTCAGAAGAATCACGTCCGCGAAAGCGATCTGCGCGCGCGGTTCCGGGCCATCATTCAATTCCTTTTCCAGATGCCGCGCGTCCACCACCGTCACAATCCCGTCCAAACGCAATTTCTCCGCCAGCTCGGAAGCCATAAATGTATGCGCGACCGGGCTCGGGTCCGCCAGGCCCGTGGTTTCAATGATCACATAATCGAACCGCTTTTTCCGGTTGATCAAATCATTCAAGCTGCGGATCAAATCCCCGCGCACGCGGCAGCAGAGACAGCCGTTGTTCAGCTCCAAAATCTCCTCGTCCGCGCCCACCACAAGCTGGTTGTCAATGCTCACCGCGCCAAATTCATTGATGATGATGGCGCACTTGTAGCCATGGTTCTGCGTGAGCAGATAATTGAGCAACGTGGTCTTGCCCGCGCCCAAATAGCCGGTCAACACAGTCACAGGAATCGGTTCTTTCGTTTTCATACGCAGGACAATTTGACAGAGCCCAAAGGATAATGCGAACTTTTCACTTGGCACCGCTTTCCGGAAGCACGGATCGAATTACGTCGGCAAGCTGTTTCGCGGTCGGCAGCTTTCCCTTCAACTCTGCCGGCAGTTTCGTCTGGAGATGATAAACGGCGACTCTGATCGGATTGCGCTTGGCTCGCAGCGCGTATTCGACTTCCACGTCGTCCTTTTCTGCGCAAAGGATGATGCCGATGGACGGGCGATCATCCGGCGCGCGTTCCTTGTCATTGAGCAGATTCAAATAGAAATCCATCTTGCCCGCAAATTCCGGCTCGAAGGCGCCGACTTTGAGATCAAACGCGACCAGTGCCCGGAGAAATCGGTGATAGAAAAGCAGATCAATGAAATACTCCTTTTTGCCGAGCGTGAGTCGGTGCTGCTGGCCGACAAAACAGAAGCCGTACCCCAGTTCGAGGATGAATCCCCGCAGCCTTTCAACGAGGCGGGCTTCGAGTTCGCGTTCCTTCACCGCCCGGCGGATGCCCAGGAACTCAAGGCTGTAGGAACTCTTCAGCATTTCTTGCGCCTGTTCGGCCAGATTTTCCGGCAAGGCCAGCGCGAAATTGTGCGTTTTCTTTTCTGTCACCGCCCGCTCGTACGCTCCCGCCTTGATCTGGTTGAGGAGTACATTTCGCGTCCAGCCAAATCGGGCGGTGGCCCGAAGGTAGTAGAGATGGGCAGCGGGATCGGCAATTTTTGCGAGCGCGTTGGCATGATGCCCCCATGGCACTTGGGCCGCCAATTCTCTCACAGCCTGTGAGAGTTTTGCTGCGTCCTGACATTCTGCCTCACTTGCGCCAACTTCTCTCACCGCCTGTGCGAGAAATTCCTCCGCACTATGCGCAAGATAAAACTGTTTCATTCGCCATACGTTCTGAACGGAAAAACCTCGCGTTCCTGGAAATGCCTGCCGTAAATCCATCGCCACCCTTTCCACGACCGCGTCGCCCCAACCCAGCGTCCGTTGCTTCTCCACAATCCCCTGCCCGATGTCCCAATAAAGCAGGATGAGTTCACGGTTCACGGCGCGCGCCGCCGAGATGTGGGCGGTGGTCACCCGCGCTTTCAAACCCTCAATGAACCGCCGGTATTCCGGCGACCCCATCACGGTTGAATTGGCCGAGATTTTCATAGCGCCAATCCTAGCCAATTTCTCAAAATCCGCCGAATAATTTTTTCTCAACCCGTTTTCAGCCATTGTTCAAAAATTCTTGCCCCGCATTGCCTGTGCGCTATAATGAGCGTATGAAGACTCTGACGATCACCGAGGGGCGCGGACGGCTCGGCTACTGGCTCAAAAAAGCGGTCCAAGGCGAGGATGTCGGCTTTATGTTTGAAGGCAGGATTGTGGCGTTGCGGCCGGTGGAAGTGGTTTCTACCGATTACGCGCTCCAGGAATACGGGTTGACCCCCGACGAAATGGCCGAGGCAGAAAAGCGCATCAGCGCGGAACTGAAGACGGCGCGGAAACGCAAGGAAGTCACCAAGTTCACCGGAAGCAAGCATGATTTCCGTTGAACTGTCCAGGCGGTTCAAAAGAATCGTGCGGCAGGCGGGACGCGAAGCGGAGGTGTCAGCCGCCTTGAAACTCATCATGGCGGGCTTCGGGCAACCCCACGCACACACGGGACTCGGAATCCGCAAACTGGGCATCCATCTTTACGAGTGCCGCACCGGGCTGGCGTGGCGCCTTGTTTTTGAAGCGCGCAAAGGCGTGCTGACGTTTGATTTTGCCGGCAACCACGACGAGGTGCAAAACTACCTGCGGGGCCGGCGTTGAAAACTGCAGGTTGGGCTAAAGGAGTCCGTGATGAGTGATCTCCAACCAGCCTAAAGTTGCTCAGTTTCCACGACATCCTTGACAAAATTTATGTTGCTGTGCTAGTCTCTTGCCCGTTGGAGGAGCACGGTCGCCGGTTTGGACTACAGAACCGAGCCAGGCCGCAAAAAATATGAATATGCCAAAAACGAGCGTCCGCCTATGCCGGATTTCATTTGCTTGTGTAGCGCGGGCATCTCGCCCGGTGTCAGTTCTTTCCCTGCGCTTGAAAACCGGTATAAGTTTGCCTTTGCCCGTCTCTGGCTGCAAAATTTGGAAAACCGCGCCGCCTGGTCCATCCCACCCTCAACTCTCAACCCTCAACCACTTCCGCGCGGAGTTTCTCGCTAAATCCCGCTAAATCCCACCGACGCCGTCGCTTTCCGGGCGCACTCATTCCCCATTTTTAATTTTACATTTTTAATTTTTAATTGAAGGGTGAGCCATGGCGTTGGCGCGCATCCTCATTGATGGTTACAGCCTCCTGCACGGCTGGCCGGAACTCGCCCCGGGCAAGCCGCGCTTCTCCGCCGCCGCGCGCGACGAACTCATCCACCGCCTCACCCTCTACCGCGACACCGTCGGCACGCCCATCACCATCGTCTTCGACGGGGCTAATGCCGACATCAAACTGTCCACCGTCGAATCCACGCCCGAAGTCGAAATCCTTTACTCCCGCGCCGGCCAGACCGCCGATCAAGTCATCGAGCGGGTGACCCATCGCATGAAAGACTACGGCGAAGTGCTTGCCGTGACCGATGACTTCGCGGAGCGCGACACCGTCATCGCCCTCGGCGGCCTGGCCTCGAGCTGCCTGAGTTTCATCCAGGCCGTCGAAGCTGCCCTTGGTGAATTGCAGGCCGACATCAAGACCTACAACCGCTCCGAGCGCGCCCGCTACAAACGTCCCAAGTAAGCCCGCCAAATCCGCAATTGCGAACCGCCTAGCCATCCCCTACTCTACCAACTCTCCCCAAAGTGGGAGCAATTAGGGTGCGGGGCGATGCATTTATTTCAGCCTTGTCACCAAAGATCATTTTGCATGCGCCAAAAATTGAACCCTCAGCCTGAGAGTCGCCGCCGTCCCGCCACCGACGTAGGCAGGCGAACTCGTTCCAGTCTCCACTCCGCACTCCGCACTCCGCACTCCGCACTCATTTTCTTGCTCTTCGGTCTGCTCCTCGCGTCAACTCTCTCTACCCAGGCGCAAGTTTCTTCCAACCGATTTCTGTTCATCGTGGACACCTCCGCCGCCATGAAACGCCATGGGCCGGACATCCTCAATCTCCTCAATGGCCTCATCGTCAACGGCGCCAGCGGCCAGATGCACGCCGGCGATTCCCTCGGCCTCTGGACTTTCAATGACGATGTTTATTCCGATCTTCCAGTGCAAACTTGGGGCAGCGCGGAGCCCACACAAATCGCCCGGCACACAACTGATTTTCTCCGGCATCAACCTTTCGGAAAAACCGGCCGCCTCGACCTGGCCCTCGGCGCCATGCAGGAAATCATCAAAGCCTCCGACATTATCACCATTTTCATCATCTCCTCCGGCGACGGCAAAATGACCGGGACTCCATTCGACGCGGAAATCAACGATCAATATCGCCAGGCGCTCAAGGGAATGGGCCGTCAACCCCGGCTGGTCGTCACTGTTCTGCAGGCCAAAGGTGGCAAGCTCCTCCAATACACGGTCAACGCCCTCCCTTGGCCGGTGGTCGTTCCGGAAGTGCCCATTCCCATCAAAATGGCTCAGGCCGCTCCCCGCCCCGCGACCGCCAATCCGCCTGCCGCACATCAATCCGCAACTCCGCCAGTCGTTTCTCAAACACAACCAGCGCAGCCCGCCAACTCCAATCCACCGCAGCAAAATCCCATCCCTGCCGCGCCACCCGCTGCGAGTCCGGTTCCCCCGCCTACAATTACAACGCCTGTCTATGCCACCAAACCCGCTCCTGTGGTGAAACCAGAAGGCGCTCCCGTAATTGCCACCGCGCCCCCTCCAATTACGCCGCAGTCAGCACCAGCGCAAACCCCGACACCCGCTCCCCCGACTCAGTCCGCTCCAGCCTCGACCTCCCCACCGCCGCCCCCAAATTTTTACGTCCCG
>JAQGPB010000549.1 GCA_028293265.1 Pedosphaera sp.
CGTCCCGTACCGCGTCCTGCGGCAAGATGGTTGCAACTAATTACCATTGCTCGTCTGTCAAGTCCATCCATAACTACTTATACATCAATGGTTAAAGTACAAGTACTAAATTGTACTATTTATGAGATGGGTTCTAGTAAAATGGCTTATCCGGAACCATGCAATTGAAACTGCGGATAAACGCAGATGGACATAGAGAGGGAAGCGAGGCTTGAGCATTTTTTCCGGTTCTGACACGCCACCGTTGGGTGAGAGAATTGGGATGCTGCATCCTCGATAGGGACTGCTCGGGCGGGGCGCCCTCGTATGCGCCCGAGGCGGGCGCGCTCCCCAACCATCGCGGCCAAACTTTCAGATACCGCCACAAATTATTAAGGGGACGTTAAAATGGCTCTGGGGGAAAATGGGCTGTCTGGATAATTCTGAACAAGGACGGGATAAACAAAAGATTAACACGGCAACTGCCGGTATAAATATTTTATAAATTCTGGAGCGGGCTAATTTTTAACTGCTTGCTGACAAGGGACTTAATACAACCGGAAAGGCGCTGGCATCGTCCGTGCTATTAGTTTCAACATGCGACCCGTTTATGAATCACCAATGAATCATCAGGCTTTGTGCCGCCTGAAAACGGCATGAAAAAATTCGAGGCCACAATCGCAGCGATGGAAAGACCGGCCCAGACGGGAAAGACGGGCAACAGCAAAGTTTTTGTTTCAGCCGTAGAACAGGCAATTCGCATTTGCACGGAAGAAAAGGCAGCGCCGGCCATTTGAGCACCAACCACAAACCAGACAACAGACGGGAAAAGAAAAAACAGCCAAATAAAACATTATTATGAGCAACGAACCAACAACAACAACAACATCCGCCCGACCTAAAACAGAAATGAAGCCAACCCTCGGGCTTACGGGGTTGACCATCAACGCCATGGCCCTCATCGCGCCGGGCGCATTCTTGTGGCTGACGTACGAGGAACAGGCCCTCTATGGCGCGCCGATGGCAGGTTCCACGATGTGGCTCGGAATCGTGTTCGCGCTGGTTTTGTGTTTCGCCACCGCCATCAGCTATTCGGAATTGTCAAAACTGTATCCCGGGGCAGGCTCATCCTATCTTTACGCCGAGCAGGCCTTTTTGTCGAAAACGAAGGCCTTCAAGTGGGCGCGCATGATCAAGATTTTCACGGGCTGGAACAGCCATCTGTATTACTGGGTTTATACCGGATTGATGGTCGGCGTGACTGCAATTCTGGGCGGCTGGCTGGCCGGGCAGTTGATGCCGGACACGTTCAGCACGACTTACAACAGCCCGCTTTTCATGTGGCTTTTCTGTGTCGTGTTTGCCTTCGCGGTTGGTTACATCGCCTATCGCGGTGTCAACGGCACGACCGCTGTCAACATGGCGATCAACGTCATCCAAATTTCCGCGCTGATTGTGTTTGCCTGTTTGGCCATCGCCTATCGCACGTCGCATAAAGACGGGTCGGTAGGCTGGCATCTCTCCAACAATATACCGGTTAACTATAACGTCGCCCAAGTAAACGTGGTTGATGACAAAAACCAACCTGTGCCGGACGCTTGGGCGGATAACTCTCCCAAATACCAGCAGGATGCGAACGGCAAGGACATTGTTGGCGCGGATGGCAAACCGGTCCCGGCCATCAAACAGCAGGATCGCCAGGTAGCGGCAGACGACTTGGACAAAGCCAAGAACACCAACGCGGTGGAATTGGCGAGCCTGACTGCTCTCAAGCTCGGCGTTGGTGACCCGTATCCGGCCTGGAAGTCAGACAGCAATGGCACTGCAATCTTGACTGCGGGCGTCCAAACTCCCGATCCCTTCGTCCTCAGCTTCAAGCCAACGGATGCTGTCAGCGGAGCCGGTACCGCGAAAGATCCAACCACATTTAATTACCACGGGGATGCCGCGTCGGTCATGAAGCCGCACGGGTTTGGTCCCATCATGATTCAGGCGTGCGTGGCGATTCTGTTGCTGGTCGGGTTTGAATCAGTCACCGCGATGGGTGAAGAAGCGAAGAATCCGAAGAAGGACATTGGCCGCGCGGTGTTGCTGTCATTGGCAATTCAAGGCGCGGTTTGCTACCTCTTTGAATATTTTGCAGCCAATTATTTCTTGAACAGTGGATACACATTGTCCAACGCCGGAGCATCCGGCGCGCCGATTGGCGACATGATGGTTCTGATCGGCACCTGGGCGTTTGGCAGTTACGCGGCGGGCAAGGCATTCATGCTGGTGCAGGCGGGCACGGTTTTTCTCGCCCTGATCGGCACGACTCTTTCCTGCATGAACACGGGCGCACGCGTCACTTATGCGATGGGCCGCGATGAGGAAGTCCCCACCCAATTCGGCATGTTGCACGGCAAGACCCTCTCGCCCCATCGCGCCGTCTGGTTTCTGGTAATCATCTCCATCGTCGTGGGCATTCTGACCACCTTGGTGTATCAAGGGGGTCAAAGCAGTGACCCGGCGGCCCTGGACAAGCACAATATCTGGTACAGCATCGGCATCTTCTCGCCGCACTCATATACGACGCTGCCCAACTCCATGCTTATCATCACTTTGATCAGCAACTTCGGCACGTTCCTGCTCTATATGACGACCTGCTTCGTCGCGATCGTGGCGTTCCGGGAACATCATACTTTCAGCGGGTTCAAACATTTCTTCATCCCGATCTTCGGGCTTCTGGCCAACTTCGGTTGCATGTTGTTCTATCTGGTTGGTCCGTTTAGCGTCGCCGGCATGAGTGTGAAAGAGCCTTACATTGCGCTCGGTGTCTCGGTGGCGTGGATTGTGGTCGGCGCCATTTACCTGGCCATGAGCAGCAAGTCCAGGGGCAAGGCGGTCATCCTGACAGTCAAGCCCGCCTGAACGGCCTTGGGATAGCAGTGATTTGTCAACAGCGGCGTGAACCGGAAAGTTCACGCCGCCTTTGTTTCTCCAGGCAACATGAATTCAGGCAAATGTAAACTTTATTGCCGGAGTGTTTGCCCTTATATTTTCGAAAACCAATGAAAGTCAAGTGTCACCAACTTACGAGCGTCGGGGCGGTCCGGGATCATAACGAGGACTTCATTGCATTTTGGGAGCCGGAAGATTTTTACGTCCGCCAAAACACCGGCAGCATCGCCATCCTCGCCGACGGCGTGGGTGGAGAGGGAAACGGTGAGATTGCCAGCCAGCTCGCAACGGAAGCCGCCCTGTCTGTTTTCAAGGAATCCAAACCGGAGACTTCCCCGGCCGATCTCGTCCGCCGCATTTATGAGGAGGCTTCGTCGAGAATTTATCAAGCCACGCGAGAGCAGGGCCGCATGGCGACCACGTTGATCACGTCCATCTTTCGCCACGACAAGGTCACCATTGCGCATGTCGGGGATTCGCGCGCTTATCTGATTCGCGCCGGAAAAATCAAGCGGCTGACGACCGACCATTCCTACACTTCCCTGCAGGTCAAACTAGGCCTGCTGCTCGAACGCAATGCGATGCTCAGCCCGCACCGGTCCACGCTGACCCGCAGCGTCGGCTCCGAACCGATCTGCCACTACGATATTGCCACTGAGGTTTTGCAAAAGAACGACATCATCCTGCAATGTTCGGACGGGCTCTACGGTTTCCTGCTGGACAACGAAATCCTGGACACGGTCGTCAAATATCATCCCGGCGAGGCCTGCAAACGCCTGATTGCCCAGGCCGAAAAACGCCAGGTCAGCGACAATGTCTCTGTGCAAATCGTCCAGGTCTGGGAGGTGGGCCATGCTCCGGGCACCACTCCACCCCCGAGTTCAGCCAAGCCCGTCGGGAAAGATCTTCAAGTCGGCGCGCTGCTGGATGACCGTTTTGAAATTACCGACGTCATCGCCCGCAGCGGCATGGCTTCGTTGTTCCGGGCGAACGATCGCCAGACCGGCAAGGCGGTCGCGCTCAAAGTGCCGCTGCTCCAGTTCGAGAGCGACCCGGCGGGATTCGACCGGTTCAAACGCGAGGAGGAAATCGGCATCCGGCTTGATCATCCGTT
>JAQGPB010000580.1 GCA_028293265.1 Pedosphaera sp.
TCGAACAGGAAAAGCGGCAGGTGAAATCCGACGATTCGGCGGAGGGATTGATCCGCGACTGGGAAGACCGTTTGAAAGCCGAGCCAAACAATTTGAAAATGCTCCGCAACCTCGCGGAAGTTTACACGGAGAAAAAGCAATTCGACAAGTCACTGGGCTATTACGAGCGCATGACGGCGGTGGACGGCGGGGCCGACGCCTCATTGCTGGCGAAGGTTGCGGAGGTCAAGGTAAGAAGGTTCGACCAGACCCTCGCGCAGCTTGATTCCACGGCGGAGGATTACGCCGACAAGGCCGCGCAAATCAAGGCTGACCGCGCCGCCTTTCAACTCGATGAATGCAAGCAGCGGTCCGATCGTTACCCCACCGATTTGCAGATTCGTTTTGAGTTGGGCCGGCTGTATTTTGACGCGGGAAAAATCAACGAAGCCCAGGCGGAATTTCAAAAGGCGCAGGCCAATCCCAATCGCAAGATACAATCCATCACCTACATGGCGAAATGTTTCGAAAAGAAAAACATGTTCGACCTCGCCGCACGGCGCTTGCAGGAAGTGGTGAAGGAAAAACTGACGTTTGATGAGGAGAAAAAAGACCTGATTTACACCCTCGGCTGCGTTTTCGAGAAAATGGGCAAGAAGGACGAGTCCATCGAGCAGTTTAAACTCATTTACGAAACCGACATGAGCTACCGGGACGTGGCCAAAAGGGTGGAAGACCACTACGCAGCCGGGGGAACCTGAAGCAATTTACGATTTGCGATTTACGATTTACGCGGCTTCTGGATTCTTATCTGTGACCGGGTTCTTGACGGGTTGTCATTTATTCCGCTGCAGGAGATAGGTTGCGAGAGCTTCGAGCGCAGCGGCGCGCGGACCGAAGATTTTTAACGAAGCAAACGCCCGGTCAGTAAGCCTCATTGCGATCTTCCGCGATTTTTCCAGGCCGACAATCGAGGGATAAGTTGCCTTTTGCGCGGCCGTGTCTTTGCCGGCGGTTTTGCCCAATTGCTCGCTCGTCTGCGTGACATCGAGGATGTCGTCAATGATTTGAAAAGCGAGGCCGACGTGGTAACCAAATTCCGTGAGCGCCGCTAGTTGCCCCGCAGTGCAATTCGCGCTCATTCCGCCCAATCGCGCGGAACAACAAAGCAATGCCGAGGTCTTGCGCTCGTGAATGTATTTGAGCTGGTCAGCGGAAATCTTTTTGCCCTCGCCTTCCAGGTCGGCGACCTGCCCGGCGATGAGTTGCAGCGAACCGGAAGCCCGCGCGATTTCGAGAATGATGTCCTGGTGCGAATAATGCGGCCACGACCGGCATTGCGCGGCGATTTCAAACGCCTGCGTCAGCAGCGCATCGCCCGCGAGCACGGCGATGCCTTCGCCATAAACCTTGTGATTGGTCAGCTTGCCCCGGCGGTAATCGTCGTTGTCCATCGCCGGAAGGTCGTCATGGATCAACGAATAAGTATGAATGCATTCCACCGCGCAGGCGAGGGGCAGGGCATCGGCCTGTTTTCCGCCGCAAGCCGCCGCCGCCGCGAGACAGAGCGCCGGGCGCATCCGCTTGCCGCCGGCAAACAGCGAATAGCGCATGGCTTTGTGAATCGTGGCGGGCTTAGCGTTTTCCGCCGGCAGGAAGCGGTCGAGCGACTTGTTGACGGCTTCGGTGCTGGTCGCGAGATAGCCGGACAAATCAAATGCCGGTGACGGCGCGGAATTCTGAGTTTTGGCTTTGGCAACTGACATGCGCGGTTTGTAAGGAAACTCGCCCCCGGACGCAAGCGCGGATTGCACGGACAGTGCTCAAATTTGAAGGTTACGGTGGGTGCACTTTTACAAACCTGCGGAATATCCTGACCAACAGCGACTGGTTGCACAATGAAGCGGGTCGCTCTTGCCAAACCAGCATCTGTCTGACATAATGTCAGACATGAAGAGCATTACACTTCGTTCGTTGCGACGGGACGCCGCCCTGCTGGATGCCGCCGCTGCCGGAGAGGAACTATTGGTGACCCGTTTCGGCAAACCCTACATTCGCATTCTTCCGGCCAGCCGACCGCTTAAATTTTTCGGAGCTGGCCGGCATCTGGGCGTGAAAAAGCCCGTGTCATCCGATCCAATTCCGAAATCAGAATGGAAGGGGTTGGCCTGAAATATTTGCTCGATACCACCCCTTGGATCAACGGCGTGACCCTGCCGCACACTCTGCCAGAGCGAATCCGACGCTTGCTGGAAACAGATGAGCCGAAAGGACTGTGCAGCATCAGTCTGCTGGAGACGGCGATACTTCATCGCCTTGGCAGATTGGAATTGGAGGGAACATTGGAGCAGTTTTTCTCGGTGGCAATATCGGCAGACTTGCAACTGTTGGAATTGAACCCGGCAATCGCGGCGATGACCAATAAACTTTCCGACAGTTTCCACGGTGACCCATTTGACCGGACCATTGTGGCCACCGCCGCAGTATGCAACCTGACGCTCATCACGGCCGATCCCGCCGTCCGCGATGCGAAAATGTGCGCCATTGAATATTATCCGTTCCGGCCCTCGCGCTCGAAAGGTTGAGCTTCAAAATCTTCAGCCGCATTAAACACCAGTCAAGGCGATTGGACTTGGCCTCCTTACTCGGAAAATTAATAAAAACAGACGATTCTTAGCCAATAGGCGGTGTGCCATTAACGTTAAAGTAAAGACGGCATTTCAAGGTTTTTCAAAAGAGATCAAGGCACTTCTCTCGCCAGCAATATGCTCTTACGGCAGGCCTCATTTTTGCCTTTTTTCGTGGCCATTATTTCTATTGCATTGGTGCTGGAATGGATTAATCTAGTCGGCTCGACTTTGAACTTAATAAAATCTTGAACGCAGAACTTTGCAAAAGAGCACTGGAGAAGGTTGGCAACCCCAACGTTCTGATCAACCTCGTCTCGCGCCGTGTGCGCCAGCTCAACTCGGGCGGCGGTTCCGCCGGCCGTCCGTTGATCGCCGATACGGCGAACATGGGAGCGGCGGACATTGCCCTGGCCGAAATCATCGAAGAAAAAATGGGCTGGCATGTGCCAGAATTGGCCGAAGAACATAAGCAAGCCAACAACACCAAGAAGAAAAAGAAGCATTGATTGATCTCCGCCGGCGAATGCGGCGGCTCATCACTGGATTCACCACCAGCCAGAAGCTATCTTCTGGCTGTTGCTGTTTATGGCGGACATCATTACCAACCCGAAAGCGCGCCGCGATTATCACATCGTGGAAACGTTCGAGGCCGGCATTGTGCTGCACGGCACCGAGGTGAAGGCGTTGCGCGCCGGCAAAGGCCAGATCGCCGATGCCTTTGCGCGTGTCGAGAAGAACGAAGTCTTCCTGCACAACGCCCACATTGATGAATACGCGCAGGGCAACCGCCAAAATCATCAGCCCAAGGCCGTCCGCAAACTGCTGCTGCACAAGACGGAAATCCGCAAACTGTTTGAATTAAGTTCGGTGAAAGGCAATGCGCTCTTTCCACTTTCGCTTTACTGGAAGGAAGGCCGCGTGAAAGTTTCCTTGGCCGTCGGCAAAGGCAAGGTCCAATACGACAAGCGCGAAGACCTGAAAGATCGCGAAGCCGACCGCGAACTCAAACGCGCCACCATGCACCGTTTAAAGGGGAAATAGCCGCTTAAAACAAAAAAGCGAAGCCTGTTGGCTTCGCTTTTGCACGGAACTGCAAGGAACAAAATTATGCTTTGGCTTTGACTTTGGCTTCGTCGCCCTTCTTCCAAGTCCGCTTGGGTGCCTTCACAACCAAGCCCTTCTTGAGGGCGTTGGCGGTGACGCGGACATAACGGACTTCGCCATTGATCAACGCCTTGACGCGCTGGAGGTTGGGCAAGAAGCGGCGCTTGGTGATCGCGGTGATGTGCGTGCCGATGCCGCCCTTTTTCTTCGCTTTGCCGCTGCGCCAGATGTGACTGCCCTTGATGGGGCCGGTGCCGGTTATTTCACAAATTCTTGCCATAAAATTATTTATTTTCCCTAAAAGGGAAGGGAGAAGGTAACAATCCAAGGCGCAGATGCAAGTATTTTTTGCGTTTAAATTGTGGTCACGCCTCCACGTAAATCGGTTCCTTGATGCCGGAAAGCGCCGAGAAATTCCGCAGCCGCTGGATCAGGGGAGGGGAGATGCGGTTGCCTGCCGAGATGATCAGCACGCCGTCCCGGGTTTCAACCGGTGAAACCAAAACATGGCCTACGCGCAGGCCGGCAAATGTGATCGCCAGCGGCGGTTTCGCGGTCTGGCCGTCCGCTTGCGGACGCAGGTTGAAACACGCATCCACGGCATCCAGGATTTGTGGATCATACCAGCCGGGGCGGGCGCGCAATTGTTCGAGGGCGGCGGCGCGCGAGTTTCCCTCC
>JAQGPB010000594.1 GCA_028293265.1 Pedosphaera sp.
GCATCAAAATCGCGCGAGATGACAACCACCATCCCGGCGGTTTCTTTAGTGGGATTGCTTTTTCTTGTGGTCATGTTTTTTCTCTTTCTTGGTGCTTTTCTGGTTGGTTTGCAATTGGTGCAGATAATCATCGAGCCGGTCAAAGCTCTCCGTCCAGTAACGCCGGTAATGTTCCACCCAGTCAGCGACTTCCTTGAGCGGCCTGGCCCGGAGCCGGCAGGGGCGCCACTGCGCGTCCCGGCCGCGGGCGATCAGCCGCGCGCGCTCCAGCACCTTGAGGTGCTTGGTCACGGCGGGGCCGCTCATGTCAAATGGCCGGGCCAGTTCCTTGACCGACGTCTCACCGCCGGCCAAGCGGGCAAGGATTGCCCGCCGCGTCGGATCGGCGAGGGCCGCGAAGGTGACGCTGAGGTTATCGTGCGACATTTGTATTAAACAGTATGGTTACTTAACTATAAGGTTAAATACATTGCCGCCCGGAAGCTGTCAATGCCTTTTTTGTTGAAACGTCAGGCGATGAGGTCGCGGATGATGCGGGCGGGCTCGACGCCGGTCAGGCGCTGGTCGAGGCCCTGGTAGCGGTAGGTAAAACGTTCGTGATCGAAGCCCAGCAGCGAAAGCACGGTGGCGTGGAAGTCGTGGATGTGGACGGGGTCCTTGATGATGTTGTAGGAGAAATCATCCGTCTCGCCATAAACCGTGCCCGGCTTGGAGCCGCCGCCGGCCATCCACATGGTGAAGCAGCGGGGATGATGATCGCGTCCGTAGTTGTCCTTGCTGAGCCCGCCCTGGGAATAAATCGTGCGCCCGAATTCGCCACCCCAGATGACCAGCGTGGAGTCATACAAGCCGCGCTGTTTGAGATCCTGAATCAATCCGTAACAAGCCTGATCAACGTCCTTGCATTGGCTGGGAAGGCGGCCCGCCACGTTTCCATGGGTGTCCCAATTGTTATGATAAATCTGCACGAACCGCACGCCGCGCTCGACCATCCGCCGGGCCATCAGCGCGCTGTTGGCAAAGGTGCCGGGCTTTTTCGCCTCCTCACCGTAAAGTTCATAAGTCCCGGCGGGTTCGTTGGCGACGTTGGTCAACTCGGGCACGCTTGATTGCATGCGGAAAGCCAGTTCGAACTGATCAATGCGCGTATGCGTCTCGGGATCGCCGACCTCGTGATAATTGATTTCGTTGAGCGCCTTGAGGCCGTCGAGCATTTTGCGGCGGACGCCTGCGTCCACGCCCGCGGGATTGTTGATGAAGAGAATGGGATCGCCCGCCGAACGAAACGACACGCCGGTGTGCTTGCCGGGCAGATAACCCGAGGACCAAAGCCGGCCGGAAATGGCCTGGATTTGTTCGGTGTTGGTGGGCCTGGCGACGAGCACCACGAACGTCGGCAAATCCTGGTTGAGCGAACCGAGGCCATACGAAACCCATGAGCCGAGACAGGGACGGCCCGTGATTTGATTGCCGGTTTGCATGTAACAAATCGCCGGCTCGTGATTGATGGCATCGGTGTGCATGGAGCGGACGAAGCACATGTCATCCACCATCTTGGAAGTCCATGGGAGCAATTCGCTGACCCACATGCCGGCCTTGCCGTGCTGGGCGAATTTATATTTCGAAGGCGCGATGGGAAAACGCGTCTGACCGGAGGTCATCGTGGTGAGGCGTTGCCCCATGCGGACGGTTTCTGGCAGGTCCTTGTCATACCACTCGCCCATGACGGGCTTGTAATCGTAAAGGTCCATCTGCGGCGGTCCACCGACCATGTGCAGGTAAATCACCTGTTTGGCCTTGGGGGCAAAATGCGGACCCATCGCACCGAGGAGCGTAGCGGGAGAACCGGTGCTTTTCTTTTCTGCGCCGCGCAGCAAATCCGGCGCGAGCATGCCCAGCGCCGCCGCTCCCATGAAACTCGCGCCGCGCTTGAAAAACTGGCGGCGCGTTTCCTGGCGGACGTAATCTTTGAACAACGGATGCGGCTTGAATTCGGGGAACATAACTTTATTTGTTCAACACTTCGTCGAGGTTCAGCAGTTCGTTCGCGACCATCGCATACGCGGCAAGCGTCGGTTTGTCGAGCGAGGCATCGGGCTTCGATTCGCCGACCGAAAGCAATTCGTCGGCGGCCTTGGGCACGGCGCGATAATGGGCCAGCAAATCCTTCAAGACGCCGCCGGTGATTTTGCGTTCGTCGGGCCGCAATGGACGCGCGAGGAGACGCTCGGCCATGAAATCAAGCCGGGCCTGGTCATTGGCGCCGCCGTGTTCGAGCGCGAGTTGCGCGAGATTGCGCGCGGCCTCGACAAACTGCGGGTCGTCCATGGTGACGAGCGCCTGCAACGGAGTGTCGCCGCGCTCACGTCGCACGGTGCAGGTTTCGCGGTTGGGGGCGTTGAAAAGTTCCAGCGACGCCGGCGGCGCGGCGCGTTTCCAAAACGTGTAAAGGCTGCGCCGATATAGATTCTCGCCGGAATCGCGTTTGTATTCGCGGGTGTTGCTGCCGATCATCGCCACCGCTTCCCAGACGCCGTCGGGTTGATATGGCTTCACGCTTGGCCCGCCGATTTTGGGCACCAGCAGCCCGCTGGCCGCGAGCGCATAATCGCGCACCATCTCGGCATCCATGCGGAAGCGCGGCCCGCGCGAGAGCAGGCGGTTGTCGCTGTCCTTGGCCAGCTTGTCGGGTGTGACTGTTGCAGACTGACGATAGGCGGCGGACATGACCATCATTTTGAAAAAGCGTTTCATGTCCCAGCCGGATTCGCGAAAATCCACCGCCAGCCAATCGAGCAACTCCGGATGCGAAGGCAGTTCGCCGGTGACACCGAAATCACCCGTGGTCTTGACGATGCCCGTGCCGAAAATTTCGGACCAGAAACGGTTGACCGTGACGCGCGCGGTCAGGGGTTGGTCAGGCAGCATCAGCCAGCGCGCAAAACCGAGCCGGTTCTCGGGAAGATCCGCCGGCATGGGTGGCAAGGCCTTGGGTGTGGCCGGCTCCACCTTGTCGCGGCGTTTGTCGTAATCGCCGCGGAACAAAACATACGCCACGGGCGCTTCGGGCTTTTCGTGCATGACCAAGGCTTCGGTGCCGCGCTTTTTGATTTCCGCTTCCTCTTGTTCCAGCTTGGCCAGGCCAGCGGTGGCGGCTTGAAATTCGGCATCGAAAAATCTGAGCCAGCCCAGGTAAAGCTCGTCCTTTTCCTTCTTGTTCCGTTCTTCCGCCGGCTTGGCAAGCAGGAAGGCGAGGCGGGAATCGCGCGAGAGCGACATCACCTCGTCGGGACT
>JAQGPB010000598.1 GCA_028293265.1 Pedosphaera sp.
CCGGTCAAGAACGAAACCCGCTTCCCGATCAACAAGGACATCTTCCTCACGCGCATCCGCACGCAGTTGAACAGCAAAGCCACCGGCAAGGTGCTGTTCCTCGCGCGCGACCGCATGGACGCCCTCCAACGCGAGCGCCAATTGAAGCAATCCGGCCAGGTCACCGCCAATGCCGATCCCAACGTGGTCGAGTTCAAGGGCGCGGACTTCTTCCTGACTGGCACGCTTCAAGGCATCTCGACGCGCACCGGCGCCGGCACGAGCGATTACATCCTTTACGCTTTCCAACTGATTGACGCGCGGACGACCGACATCATCTGGGAAGATTCCGCCGAGATCAAAAAGCAGGGATTGGAAGACGCGGCCTATCGCTGAGCGCTGCCGTGAGTTGCGGCTGTTATCGCAATGAAAAAATATCTTTCTGTCTTCAGCCTCGGAGCGTTGCTCGTCTTGTGCGGTTGCGTCACCACCAAGGTGCATGAAATTGACCTCACCGGCGACATCATGGTGGACGGCCCGCGCGCCATCGCCGAAGGCCCGGCCCGCGACAAGGTGCTCTGGGAATATCGCGTCGCGGCGGCCGCCATGCGTCGCGGTGATTACCCCCAGGCCAAGCACATGCTCGATGACGCCCTGCTGACCCTGGGCGGCATTTACGGCAAGGACCCCACTGCGAAAAAAGCCCGCAGCTATTTCACCGAAGAAAATAAAAAGACCTTCATCGGCGAACCCTACGAGCGGGTGATGGCCTATTATTATCGCGGCATTCTTTACTGGATGGACGGCGAGCCGGACAATGCGCGCGCCTGTTTCCGCACCGGCCAGCTCGAGGACAGTTCCTCCGAAGGCGAACAATACAATGCCGATTACGTCCTGCTCGATTACCTCGACGGCTTCGCCTCCACCAAGCTGGGTGACGACGGTTCGGAGGCCTTTCAACGCGCCGAGAAATTGAGCAAAAAATTCGCCAAGCCCCCGTCATACGACAAACAGGCGAACGTGCTCATCTTCCTGGAATTTGGTCCCGGTCCGAGAAAATACGCCGCCGGCCATTATCGCGAGGAACTGCATTTCACCGTTCCCGAATCGCCGGCCCATTCCGCCGTCATCAAATTCGAGAGCGAGACCATTCACGTTGGGCCGTATGACGACCTCGGTTTCCAGGCCACAACGCGCGGCGGGCGCGTGATGGACCATGTGCTCGCGAACAAAGCCGTCTTCAAGACCACCACCGATGCGGCCGGCAACGCCGCCATCATCGGCGGCGCCATCGCCGCGTCGAGCCGCAACCAGACCAGCGAGGAAGTCGGGCTGGGCTTGATCGCCGCCGGCATCATCAGCAAGGTCGTTTCGGCCACCACCACCCCTGCGGCGGACATCCGCACCTGGGACAACCTGCCGCGCTACTTGAGCTTCACCGCCCTCGATCTGCCGCCCGGCCCGCACACGGCCACGGTGGAATTTCAGGATCGCTTCGGCCAGCCGCTGCCCAATTTAACCAAAACCATCACGATCAACGTGCCCGCCGACAAACACGACAAAGTGGTGTTCGTCAGCGACACCTCGACCACTCCGCAAAACTTATGAAACGAACTCTCACTCTCCTCACGCTGACCCTGCTCGCCGCCGGCGGCGTGCTCCTGACCGGCTGCCAGACGGAACATGACACCGGCGCTTACGTGCCCGTGAACACGACCGTCAACGACGTCGAAAACCATGAACTCCTCGTGCTGCTCGATTCGCGCGTGCAATACTCCGTCACCTGCTCCGGCATCCAGCAGCGCAACCTGCCCGATGGCCGCCTCGAAATCACCGCGAACATCCGCAACCGCGAAGGCCGCCGCCTCCAGGTGCAGATCAGTTGCCTGTTCAAGGACGACCAGGGCTTTCCCACCGAGGGCGAGGAAGCGCCGTTTCAAAACTTGATCCTGAGCGAGAACGCGCAGGAGCCGGCTCATTTCGTCTCCCTGAACAACAAAGCCCGCCGCTACACCATCCGCATCCGCGAAGCGCATTGAAAATCTTGGGGCAGAAGGGTTAAGGGCTGAGGGCGGGACAGGAAAGAGCTTGCGCGCAAACTTAACAGATTTGGTGAGAAACTCCGCGCCAAAAGTGGTTGATGGTTTTTGGTTGAGGGTTGAGGGGTGGGACGGGAAAGGGGCTTGCTCGCAAATTTGGTCTGATTTGGCGAGAAACTCCGCCCCGAAGTGGTTGAGGGTTCAAAATGGTTGAGGGGTTGAGCGTTGAGGGTTGAGGGGCTGGGCGACGGGCGGGACGCCCGCGCCACCCACCCGCAAGCCACCCTGACCGAACCCTGCCATACTCTGTTATGAGCATTCATGAAACCCACTTTACCAGAGGGGATCTCAGAAAATGAAACCTACGGTAGGTTTGACACGTATTTTTATTTTGATGAATCTTTGTGAAAAAAAGGCGGTTGCGGGCAATGTTTGCAGGCCATCCGTGCTTTCAAAAAAACCCGGCTTTTTAGAGGCCCAAAAAAATCTTTTTTCCCTACACGCCAAAAGGGTTGTTTTTCTGCCTTTGAGGGTGGAGTGGGGATGGGCGGCAAGGTGAACGGCAGCTTCACACCCCCAAGTCTGGCAGAACATCGCGCTGTGGCGGGGTATCGGCAATCAACTGCGCAAGGCGTCCCTGCGAATTCGTGCAATGCAATAAATGCACGCCACCACGCAAATTGTTCCAATTGCGCGGTATCCAACCCGGTCAAGCTTGGTGATCTGCACAGTGCGTATCTCCCCCACCGGCGCGCCGTGGGTGGACTGGCTTTGCGTCTGAAAGCTGTCCCGCCGTGCAAGCCCGAAACCACCAATTGCACCGAGCAGGAAAAAAATGGCCATCAATTTGTGAATCACGTTTTTATTCCAAAGCAACCAGGGGCATGCCGGTCGTCCTGGTCCCAGATTTCCGCGGCGAGTTCTGCCAGGGCTTCGCCGGAGACGTCGCCGTAATCCTGCTCCAAGCGGTTCAGCCAGACCACGAGTTCGTGACGCTCGTTTTCCGGCAGCGCCAAAACATTGTGTTTTAATTCCTCCAAGCTCATTGTTGAAATATTCTGCCACCAGAAAGTCCGCGTTTCAAGGGTTTATCGAAGAACGAAGCCAAAGGGTCGGCACGCGTCATCGTTACCTTTGGCAGCCCTTCCGCAGGATACCTCTTGACCCATCTGCGCGGAACAGCTTGTTTCACCGGGTTCATGAACGCCGATTCCATCAGTGCCATCCCGCCATGGGGATTTTTGGTTTTGTTTGCCACAGGATTGCTGGCGGGATTCGTGGACGCCATCGCGGGCGGGGGCGGTTTGATTACGTTGCCGGTGTTGATGAGTTTGGGCCTGCCGCCACAATTCGCGCTCGGCACGAACAAGCTCCAGGCCACCTGCGGTTCAGGCAGCGCGGCGTGGCATTATGCGCGGTCCAAGATTGTTCCGCTCAACGATT
>JAQGPB010000153.1 GCA_028293265.1 Pedosphaera sp.
TGTTGACGGCAGTGATTTCTATTTGACCCTGAATGGCTTCATCGAACTTGACTACACCAATGTCGTGATGCAGAACCTTTCCAATTTCAGCGAAGTGCTCTGCCACGAAATCGGCCACACGCTCGGCATGGCCCATTCCAGCGAGAACCCGAGCGAACCCAACTCCTATCTCCAGCAAGCCACCATGTATTACGCCATCCACGAAGGCAATCGCGGCGCAACCCTCGGCGCTTACGATCCCCCGGTCATCCGCCAGGCCCATCCAATTACCAATACGCCGCCTTATATGTACAATCGGATGATGGACATTACCACTTATCCAAATACCAACACCACCATCACCAATGTCAATGTGGTCCAACTGCGTGGTTATGATCTGCAAACGACCAATCTCACGCTGGCCATCAGCGATGCCACGGCCAATCACGGCACCCTTTCCCTGCTGAATGGCAATGTTAAGTATGTTCCTAACGTGTTTGCCAATGGCCCAAGGTCTGATCCTGCGGGCGGCGGCTTTTACGACCTGGCATATGCACGATGCGCGGACGGTACCAATGCTTCCGCATTTGTGCTCGTGCGCGTCTTGTCCTTAAATGCGGATAATTATTCCGAAGGCATCCCGGATGCGTGGCGCACCACCTATTTCGGCAATGCCAATCCCTCCATCGGTGCCAACCATCACGCCAACAATGATGCCGACGGCGATGGCTACAGCAACTTGCGGGAATATCTCCTCGGCTCCGACCCCACCGTCAAATCCTCCAACCTGCGCATCACCAACTTTTCCACCACCAACCTTCAATGGCAGGCCAAACCCTATGAGGTTTATGAAATCTACGGCTCAACCAACCTCTCCAACTGGGTGCGCGTCATGAACCCCGTCATCCCCACGACTACGAACGGCACCGCCACCGCCTTCACCAACGGAGGTCCCAAACAATTCTTCCGCGTCGAAAAAGTGCCCTGAAATAATTGGGTCATCAAACCTCCGCCAAGTCTTGGACTGCGGCAGTCCCCTGCCGCTTTCGCATGAACTTTGAGCAACGCAAGCAACTCACCGCCCACGTTCCCGATTAAACGCCACCACCTCCTCATACTTCACACCCGTCCCGCCAAAAATATCCAACGCCGACCCAATCGTCAGATCAACCTTGCCGTCACCCAATCGCGTCACCTCCTCCAAGTCGGCAAGTGAATTCGCCCCTCCCGCATAAGTAACTGGCAACAGCGACCAGCGGCCAAGGTTCGTCACCAATTCCTGGTCAATGCCCCGGCACAATCCCTCCACATCCACCGCATGCACCAGAAATTCAATGCAATAGTCCGCCAGTTTTTCCAGCGTCTTTTGACTGATCACCAGTTCCGTGAACGTCTGCCAGCGATCGGTCACGACATAATATTCCTTCCCGCGACGCCGGCAGCTTAAATCCAAAACCAGCCGCTCCTTGCCGATGGCCTTCACCAACCCGTTCAACCGGTCCCAATCCACCTTGCCGCCTTGAAACACCCACGACGTCACAATCACATGCGACGCGCCATCATTCAAAAAACTCGCCGCATTGCCCATGTTGATGCCGCCGCCGATTTGCAATCCGCCCGGATATGCCTTCAACGCCGCCCGTCCCGCCTCCTCATTTCCCGGCCCGAGCATGATGACATGCCCGCCTGTGAGCCCGTCGCGCCGATACAGTTCCGCGTAATAAACACTCGACCGGTCGGAGACAAAATTCGTGCGCAGCTCGGCCCCCTCGCCCAGCGTGCCGCCGACGATTTGCTTCACTTTGCCTTCATGCAGGTCTATGCAGGGACGAAACATTCCAAGGTGAGTTTAAGGTTTAAGGTTTAAGGTGCAAAGTTAAAAGCGTCGAAGCTAGAACGTTACATCGTTAGAACGGTGCAACGATGCGACGATGCAACGTTCTAACGTTTTAACGATGCAACGCTGCAACTCCCCACCCCACCAACCTCCCGTCTCGACAAACCGCCCTTTCCCGGTTAAAGCTCTTTCCAATGCGATTGGTGAATCACCCTTTGATAATTGCCGGACGTGAATTTAATTCGCGCCTCATCCTGGGCACGGGAAAATTTTCCGCGCCCGAAGCGATGCGTGACGCCCTGGCCGCCAGCGGCACCGGCATGGTCACGGTTGCCTTGCGCCGTGCCGATTTGACCGGCAAGGGCGACCCGTTCGCAAACATCCTCGAATTCATTGATCCCAAAAAATATCTGCTGCTGCCCAACACCAGCGGCGCGATGAACGCCGCCGAAGCCGTGCGTCTCGCCCGCCTCGCCGCCGCCGCCGGGCTGCCCAAATGGGTGAAACTGGAAATTCATCCCGACCCGCGCTATCTCCTGCCCGATCCGGTGGAAACTTTGAAAGCCGCCGAAATTCTCGTCAACGAAGGCTTCACCGTCCTGCCCTACATCAACGCCGATCCCGTGCTCGCCAAACGCCTGCAGGAAGTCGGCACCGCCACCGTCATGCCGTTAGGTTCGCCTATCGGCTCGAATCGCGGCCTCCAAACCCGCGATCAGCTCCGCATCATCATCGAGCAAGCTACCGTCCCCGTGGTGATTGACGCCGGCATCGGCGCGCCGAGCCATGCCGCCGAAGCCATGGAAATGGGCGCCGACGCCGTGCTCGTCAACACCGCCATCGCTGTCGCCAACGACCCCAACCGCATGGCCGTCGCCTTCAAATACGCCGTCGAAGCCGGACGCGCCGCCTACGAAATCGGCCTAGCCGCCCAGCAGGAAACCGCCAGCGCGACCAGCCCTTTGACCGCATTTCTTGGCTAAACCATGAAACAAAAACTTTTATCGCCATCACGCGTTAAATCCATTCTGACCGCCGCGTCGAAAACCCGCGCCCTCGTCATCGGCGACGTCATGCTCGATCATTTCATCTGGGGCCAGGTCGGGCGCATCTCTCCCGAAGCGCCCGTGCCAGTGGTGGATTTTGAGCGCGAAAATTTCATTCCCGGCGGCGCAGCCAACGTCGCCCGCAATCTGACCGCGTTGCGCATGCCGACGGAACTTTTCGGCGTCGTTGGCCGCGACCTCTCAGCGTCAAATTTGAAGCGCCTGCTGACCGAGCAGGAAATCGGCTGCGATGGCCTGCTCCTACATCCCCGCCGTTCCACCAGCGTGAAGACCCGCATCGTGGCGCTCCAGCAACAAGTCGTCCGTCTGGATCGCGAAACCCGCGCGCCGCTTGATGCCAAATCCACCCGCCGGTTGCTCGATGCCTTCCAGTCTAAATTGACTGGCGCGGCGGCGGTCATCATCGGCGATTACGGCAAAGGCGTCGTTTCCCAACCCTTGATGGAAGAGATCAAGCAGCTTTGCCGCCGCCGCGGAGTCTGGCTCAGCCTTGACCCCAAGCCCGTGCATCAGCTCAACCTCACCGGCCTCTCCCTCATCACGCCGAACCGCAAGGAAGCCTTTGAACTCGCCGGCATTCCAGACGAAACCCGCGACGCCAACCCGCTCGCCGATCCGAACCTCATGCGCGTCGTCGAAAAACTTTTTCAAGAACTTCGCCCCGTATTGCTGCTCATCACGCTGGGCGAATTGGGAATGCTGTTGTGCCGCTCGGGCCAGAAACCATTCCACATCCCCACGCAAGCCAAGGAAGTCTTCGACGTTTCCGGCGCGGGCGACACGGTCATCGCTTCCTTCACGCTCGCGATTGCGGCCGGCGCTTCGCCGGTAGAAGCCGCCATACTTTCCAATCACGCCGCCGGCATTGTCGTCGGCAAAATCGGCACCGCCATCGCCACCCCCGCCGAGTTGCTCGCGAGTTTTAAAGGCTGATGAGTTAACTTTTTGCCACAAGCGGAAATTGCAACCATGACGCCCAAATTCAAGAAAAGCGACCGCCGGTTCTCCCTCCCTTCGTGGGAGAGAATTCCCCCAAACGAAATATTGCGCGTTGCCCCCCTGAACTACCCGCGACTCCGCCAGGTTGTGGAGTGCGGTGGCAAGCGCAGCGCGACACCGCTTTCGGAAGCCGAACATAGTAAAAATTCTACCAGAGCAAACAAAGAAAGAAGGATTTCTCCGTGCCCCTCCGTTACCTCTGTTTCCTCCTGTGCAAAATTCCGGTTTAGGGTGAGAATTGCCCGAACGCATGAGTCGCGCCTTGAACCCCTGAACCGTCCGCACGCCCTCTTCTCCCTCGCCCCGCGAGGCACGAGCGGGGAGAGGGCCGGGGAGAGGGGCTGCTCCTTAACGACGTGCAATGATCGTGATTTCGCTTGTTTGAAAATGTCGCCACGACTGGGGTTCTTGGGGAGGGCGGACGTAACAACTTATTTTAGCGCAACCTATTTGGCCGGAATTCAATGAACCCGCCACATATGACTCCCACTAAAATCACCGCCGAGGCCATCAAGGCCATGAAAGGAAAAAAAATCGCCGCCCTGACCGCCTACGATTTTCCCATGACCCGCCTGCTCGACGAAGTCGGTGTGCCGCTGATTCTCGTCGGTGATTCCGTCGGCATGGTCGTTCTCGGTTACCCCGACACCACCTCCGTGACGATGGCCGAGATGGAACATCACGTCCGCGCGGCGGCGCGGGCCAAGCCCCACGCGTTGCTCACCGCGGACCTGCCCTATCAAAGCTACCAAACCGTCGCGAGCGCGCTCGAAAACGCGCGCCGCCTCGTCCAAGCCGGGGCGGAAGCCGTGAAAGCCGAAGGCGGCCGCGACATCGCCGGCCAAGTCCGCGCGATTGTGAACGCAGGCATCCCGTTCATGGGCCACCTCGGGATGCTGCCACAGCATGTGCTTGAAGAAGGCGGCTATCACGTCAAAGGCAAGATTGATCTCGAACGCGCCGCATTGCTGGCAGATGCGCAGGCGCTGGTCGAAGCTGGCGCCTTCGCCATCGTGCTCGAACTCGTCAGCCCGCCCGTCGCCGCCGAGTTGACCCAAAAAATTTCCATCCCCACCATCGGCATCGGCTCCGGCCAGGACTGCGACGGCCAAATCCTCGTCACGCCCGATCTGCTTGGCACCTTCCCCTGGTTCACCCCCAAATTCGTGAAACCAAAACTAAACGCCGCCGAACAAATGCGTTCAGTCATCGTGCAATGGAAAAACTCCCTCTGAACGCGGCCCAAGGGAGATGTTTTTCCACCTTGAACTGGGATTGCAACCATGCCCCGCAAATTAACCAATCACGGACGCCACGCTCCCCTTTCCGTGAATCTCCCTTTTGTGTCCCCCTCGGCTCGGCTCTGAAAACCCCAACGGGGTTTCGTCACTCAGCCCATTGCCCGTGCGGAAGCACTTGGCCCGATTCACAGAGGGCCTACCCTGGGTGCAAAGTTAAATTTACCCCTCACTTTCGAGCGCAGCGAGGCGAGCCCCGCGAGCATCTCCGGTTCAATCGCCCCTGCGCACGCATAGCCCGGAGCATTCTCATCTCATGGAGGCGTACCTCACCCATGACTCCAACGCTCCAACACTCCAATTCCCCATGAAAACCCTCACCCACATCAACCCGCGCGGCGAAGCCAGCATGGTGGACGTCTCAGCCAAGCCAGTCCTGCTCCGCGAAGCGATTGCCTCGGGCGAAATCCGCCTGCAAAAAGCCACGCTCAAGCGCATTCACTCCCAAACCGTCACCAAGGGCAACGTCCTCGCCGCCGCGCGCCTCGCCGGCATCATGGCCGCAAAAAAAACCGGCGAACTCATCCCCCTCTGCCATCCCTTGCCCCTCACCCATTGCGAGGTCAATTTCGATTTCCCAAAATCTGCGGACCGCATCACCATCACCGCCTCCGCCAAAATCGCCGCCCAAACCGGCATCGAAATGGAAGCCCTCACCGCAGTGACCGTAGCCGCTTTGACTATCTACGACATGTGCAAAGCCGTGGACAAAAAAATGCGCATCACCAACGTGCGCCTGCTCTCCAAGACCAAGCGCGGAATTTAAGTCCTATCATCCCTTCTTAAAACCCCAACGGGGTTTCGTCATTTAGCCCAGGGTTGCCCGATTCCGAGAGGGCTACCCTGGGTCAAATATAAAAATAGAAAAAACACTTTCGCGCGCAGCGCGGCGAGCCAGGCGAGCATCACCCCCTTCGCCCCTGCGCCAGCAAATACCTTCAACGCCGAAAACCATGCTCCAGCACAAAATACTGCGGCTTCAAATCCGCCAATGGCCCACGCAGCTTGGCCAGCTCCGTTTCCACCCCATGAATTTCCACCCGCGTCAGTTCAGAAATCTTCTGCGCCTCTTCAATGTTCGGGCCCGCATTCTTCAAATGCGCCAGTAACGCCTCTGCATCCACATATCCCTCGCGGCAAAAGGCCAAATCACCATCAAAAGCGTAGCCGTAATAAAGACAGCCCGGCTCCGTCTTGGTCAGCTCTACGAACCGTTCGCACAGTTTCTTGAAAGCCGGGAGCTTGTCGGGTTGAACTTTGAAATACGGGCCGATCGTGACGCATTTATCTTGAGTTGGCATAATTTGTTATTTTTCGAATTTTCGCGGGTTCGCGAATCCCCAACGACCGCCATAATATACCCTCTCATGACGCTGTTGTGCCATGGATGGGTTGATGAATTGCGGAGGCCGCTGGAAATGCTCGTAAGCCAGGCACATCTGAAGCGCTGCTTCACGAGCAGCCATGCCGCCAGTGCCGGTCCCAAGACCCGGACAGGCCAGCGATTCTATTTTCAGCGACGCGGCACGGTTATGGCGGTGAACAGAAGTAAATACCGCCCACATTGCCAGGTAAACATGATCGGTACCCTCGATGTTCATCGGTGCACGCATGGTCGGAGCATGCGCCACGAACGGATGGGCGGCATGACCGGTTGGCACAATAATGCAGGTGCCCACCGGTTGCTCACCCAGAAAATCATCCAATATTTGTTGTTGTATGGACTCCATCACCTGGCGTCCAAAAAAACGGACCACCGCCAAATCCATGCCCGCGTCCATCAATCCAAACGAATTGCCAGCCGTGACCACGCAATCAAAGCTGGCCAGCTCTTCAAATCGCCCGCACACAATCTCGACTTCAGGATGAGCGCGAAACTGCCGGCGCAAGACGTCACAAAATTCCAAACCTCTATCAGCGAAAATCAACCTCATAAAATATCATGACCGTGAACGGACCAATATATTTATCATCAGAAAATAATGAGACAAACGCACTCTGCCGCTTCTCCCTCTCCGCACGACGCAGGAGTGGGGAGAGGGCCGGGGAGAGGTGTTTCTTGTTTGCGATTCGTCAGCTTTTTTGCATTGCTTCTCCGAGCCTCAATAGCCAGTGTTTGAATTCATTGGCTTTCAACCTTCGCACTTTGTGCTGTCTCAAGTGTGCTGTCCAGAATATTTCAGGCTTTCTGATTCAAATCCGACGCAGTGCGTCATGCTCAATTCCGCGCTTCCGTTTCTAAATTTTTCGATGATAATGATTCCATGCAAATTCAAGTTGGCATTATTACAATTTCGGACCGCGCCTCGCGCGGCGTTTACGATGATCTCGGCGGACCGGCGCTCAAGCTTGCGACGGGCAACCATGGCTGGAAGGTTCTGGTCGAAACTTTGGTGCCCGACGAAGAGCGCGCCATCCAGCGCGCCATTCGCGAACACATCGCCAAAGGCTGCCAGCTCATCCTCACCACCGGCGGCACCGGTGTGGCGTTGCGCGATGTGACGCCCGAAGCAGTGCGCGAAATCGCCATCCGCGAACTCCCCGGCTTCGGCGAAGTCATGCGCATCGAATCCATGAAACTCACGAAGAATGCAATTCTCTCCCGCGCCCTCGCGGCCGTCGTGGACAAGGCGCTCGTCATCTGCTTGCCCGGCAAGCCCAGCGGCGCAGTCGAGTGCCTCGGCTTCGTGGCCGGTGCGATTCCCCATTGCGTCGAGGTCTTGCAGGAAGTCCCGACCAGTTGTTGAAATTTGGAGTGCGGAGCACGGAGTTCCAGAGTTCCAGCGTTGCGTTGCGGAACGAACGCCGGCAGGGGATAATTTAGGTTCTCAAGCCGTTTTTCTGCTCGCATTTTTTCGCCGACAAAGTAAACCGTGAGCAATGTGAGCGTCATTTCATCCATTGAATCATTATCCTTGGGCTCTGGAGCAGTTCTAATGGCTGTTGGATCAGCAGTTTTGGTTTGTCCTTTATGCTTTCTGCGATCAGCAGCCATCCGTTGGACTGGGGCGATTGTTGTGCCCTTATTTCTGGCGTATACGATTTATTGGATTCCATCCTGGATCGGAGCAAATTCGTCAGAATACTCCAGTTGGTCGCTGCTAATTGTCGGAACATGGTTTCTGGCCGGCGCGGTTGCATCGGCCATAGAAGTAATAATTCTTGGAAAACTGCGTAGAAAATGATATTTTTTCATGCCAAGCTGATCAGCCTGTACCAACATCTAACCGCCGTTCCCCTTGAGAAACCGAGCGGTTTAGTTTAAAAAGGGAGTGGAACGTGTATGAAAAAGCTGATCGCCTTTTATTTGATGCTCTTGCTCGCCGGAGCCGGTTGCGTCACCAAGTCTGAACTCAAGTCAAAGGAACGCGCCGCCTATCTTGCCGGTCAAAAGCAGGCCGAGGCTCAGCAACTCAATGCCTCATCCGTCTGGGTGGTCGGCAATGTCCACAACCCCTCCATTCCCTGGACCGAAGACCTCACCCTCACCAAGGCGCTGATCGAGGCCGATTATGCCGGGACGGGTGATCCCAGCCAGATCGTTGTCCTCCGCAATGGTCGCCCTCCGACTTATGTCAGCGCGAAGCAATTGTTGGGCGGCTATAATATGCCCCTGCTCGCCGGCGATCGCGTGGAAGTAAGGCCGTAAGGAAAGCACCAAGCGCCAAGCTCCAACTTTCCAAATAACATCCAATTCCAACTTGCGAGATCAAGCTGGGTGCAACTTCGCCTTTTCACCCAATGCCCTTGTAGAAACAAAGGAAAAAAGCCCAAAACTTCTTGACTAAAGCCCCTCCTTCCGCTTATCATGCGCCAGTCGGTATTGGCAGGATGGGAGGCAGCAGCAGTTGGCTCTTTGACATCTGGCAGCGGGTTGTTGGCAGCGAAAAAAAGCCCCGCGAATCAACCATTCGGGCAAAAAAGCCAAAAGTCGCGCAAGCGTCTCTTGTACCCGCCTTTTTCCGCATAAATTAAAAAACTTATGTGGGTGTCGTTCAAGCCCGGCCACCCTCCAATACCCTGTACAGAACATGGTTTTGTACAGGCTGGTACAGGCTAATCTGAGGGTAAATATAAATGGCCGGTGCTCCAAAGCGGCGGTTCAGCCCCATCCTTTCCGTCCCTTGAGTCCTTTGCGTCCTTGGGGTCCCTTTGCATGGTTTGGCCTCGCTTCGCCAAAACCGCTGGACAAGGCCAGTCAACCCTTGCACCAGAATTAGTTACAACCTTAAACCTTAGACTGTAAACCTTGAACCTCCCCAAAACGGCGCGGAGTTTCTCGCCAAACTCAGACTAAAGCCACGCTAACCAGCCAGTTTCCCGTCCCTCCCTCAACCCTCAACCATTTTAGCGTGCCAACCAGCGAATTCTGCGGTAAGTCAAGTCCGTGAGCAGCACTCGTCAACTCAGCAACATCGCCCTGATCGGCTTCATGGGCACCGGCAAATCCACCGTCGGACGCCTCCTCGCCGACCAATTGCAATTCGCCTTTGTTGACACCGACGAACTCATCGAAACCCGCACCGGCAAGGCGATTCCCGCCATTTTCGCCGTCGAAGGCGAAGCCGCCTTCCGCCAGCTTGAAAAAGACCTGGTCGCCGAATTAAGCGCCCGCCAGCGCACCATCATCTCCACCGGCGGCGGCCTCGGCGCCGACGAAGCCAACATCGCCAGCCTCAAGCAGCACGCCATGGTCGTCTGCCTCTGGGCTTCGCCCGAAAAAATCTGGGACCGCGTCCGCACCCAGACCCACCGTCCCCTCCTCAAGGAAGCCGACCCCCTCGCCAAAATCCGCCAACTCCTCGCCGCCCGCGAAAAGTGCTACAAACAGGCCGACGTGCTCATGAACACCGAAGTCCGCTCCCTTAAAGAGGTTGCGCAACAAGTGCTCCATCAATTCCACCTCGCTTCCCGCCCCGGCCCAAAGTGAACGACGCTGTAAGACAACACGCCCTCGAACTCGGCTTCGACGACTGCCACTTCGCCGCCGCCTCGCCTCCAGCCAGCGCCCCCCAATTCACCCAATGGCTCGCCGACAACCGCCACGGCGAAATGACCTGGCTCGAACGCAACGCTGAAAAACGCGTTGACCCGCAATTAGTACTCGCCGGGGCACGCAGCGTCATCTCACTCGCCGTATCATATCATGCCGTGTTGCCTGATGCGTGTTCCGTGGAAAAAGACCCAGACAAACCATCCTCCCCTCAACCCTCAACCCTCAACCCTCAACCATCAATCATCGCCCGCTACGCCCGCTTCACCGATTACCACGACGTCATCGGCGAAAAACTGAAATCCCTCACCCATTTCATCAACCACCTCGGCGGCGAACACACCCGTTCACTGTGGTACGTGGACACCGGCCCCCTCCTCGAGCGCGACCTTGCCCAGCGCGCCGGCCTCGGATTCATCGGCAAGCACACCAACCTCATCAGCCGCCGACTGGGAAATTGGATTTTTCTCGCCGAAATTATTACCACGTTGGAGCTTGCGCCGGACACGCCGGAGAAAAACCATTGCGGCTCCTGCACCCGCTGCCTCACCGCCTGCCCCACCGCCGCCATCACCGCCCCCTTTCAATTGGACGCCCGCCGCTGCATCTCCTATCTCACCATCGAATTAAAAGGTTCAATCCCGGTTGAGCTTCGCCCCGCCATCGGCAACCGCATCTACGGCTGCGACGACTGCCTCGCCGCCTGCCCCTGGAACCGCTTCGCCCAAGCCGGAAAAATCATGCGCGACCACGCGCGCCCTGACCTGGCCACGCCAGATTTGCTTGAATTGCTCTCGCTTGATGAAGCCGGTTTCAAAACCAGATTTCGTGGCACTCCCATAATGCGAACCAAACGCCGCGGCCTGCTGAGAAATGTTTGCGTCGCCTTGGGAAATACTGGTGATGCCTCCGCCCTGCCCGCCCTTGAACGCGCCACCCACGACCTGGAACCCTTGATCGCCGAACACGCCCTCTGGGCCATCGAACAGATTAAAAAATCAGTCCTTCTCCGGAATCTTTAACAATTCATCTGCGGTCCAAGCCTCATCCAAACTACGTTTTGCGGTCTTGTCGCGGATGGCTTTCACCTGCGCCGGTGTAATTGCCGGCGCATTATTTCCCCAATCCTTGTTCTGACGTATGAAAGTCAAAATTCCGGCGAGTTGCTCGTCAGTGTACACGTCCCGCCAGTGCGCCATCAATCCAGCGCCATAGGCTTGACCCTTTACAGTGACCGGCCCTTTAAGGCCATTGAGAACAATACGGATGACTCGATTCGGCCCTTCCGCATTTACCCATTCAGACCCGGCCAAGGGTGGCGCATTTATCGCGGCTGAACCCAATCCGGTTGCCTGATGGCAGGCTGCGCACGTCGTATTGTATATCTTCTGGCCTTCCAATTTTCGTATGGCATCGGGATCACGCGGCTGCAAATCATATACCATTTTGAAACTGGTATAAGGCTCATAAACTTGCGCATTAAACTCGCCCGCATGATCTTCCAAGTGCAGCATCCCCCAGTAAATCAACAGCCCCAGCAGCCCGACCAACAAAACCGGTGTTGGCGACCAGCCTGTCTTGGGTCCACCTTCATCCATCGCCATCGGCGACGCTTTGTTCGGTTCAACGCTCATTTCGCAGGAGAATTCGTAGGCGCGCTGTTGGTAGCCGCGGCCGGTGGCGGCGCATTGGTTGAGGTCGCAACCAGCACCGCATTGGTCGGAGCCACGAAAGGGGGTGTTTCAAAAAGAACCCCGTCCGAATGGAGGCTCAACAAATAAGCCACCAGCGCCCGCGCCTCATCGGTCGGAACCACCTCGTAGCCCGGCGTCCCAGTCAAACCCTGCGGCAACGCCTCCACTGAAGGTTTCGCGCCGAGGGCCAGCTTGCGCTTCTCAAACAGAAACCGAAACGGCGGCATGATGGACTTCGACATCAGCGCCTGGGGATTATAAAGCTGCAGCATCAGCAACATTTCATTCGTCTGACGCAGGCCGATGTTGGTCAAGTCGGGACCGATGCGTTGCGAACCAAGCATCACCGGTCGGTCGTAAAGATAATCCTCATTAATACTCTGCACCACGCCTGCGCGACCGCCCCAATTGCGTTCGACATCCGCGCCAAATCCCTTGCGACGCACTTGTTGCGTGTGGCAATAATTGCAGCCGTTCGCGCGATAAATCTGCTCGCCCTGCCGCGCCAATCCGGGCCGCATCGAGGGATACAGCACTCCCGTTGATTGGATTTCAACCTGATTCTGGTTGCCGATCTGCAATTGCGGCGCAAGCACAAAACCAAGCCACGACATTGCCAACGCGAAAAACGTTGCCAGAAACATCAGCGGTCCGGCGTTCATGATGCCACCTCCACTGCCTTGGTATTCGTCACCCAAGCCGTCGAAACAGCCCCTCGCCCAACACGAATTAAAATTCCAGCCAGATTCAGCAGCAATACCACATGCCCCAGCGCCATCAATAAATCCCCCACCGTGCTGATCCGCAAAAAGAGCAGCGTCGAAAGCATCACCTCGGCGAACGACTTGCTCGGGTCATTGAGCGCGAAGCCCTGCTTCACTCCACCGATGGCCAGCGGCACCGCATAAAATAAAATCCCGCCGCCCGCGAGCAAAAAATGCACGCAGATCATCGAAGGCTTGGGAAACTCCGTCTGCAACAGGCGCGGCACGATGTAATAAATCGCCCCAAACATCGTCATCGCGAAAAAACCGTAAAGCACAAACTGCGTATGGGCCGGCAGGAACCACGTAAAATTGGTCACCTTGCTCACCCGCATCAGCGACATCGCCGCCCCGGCCAACCCCGAAACCACAAAAGCCATCGCCCCAAAAATAAAAAATTTCAAAGGCCGACATTCGCTCATTTTCGAATAATCGCCCGCCATCGTCCGGCGCACATTAACCGCCACCGCCAAAACCGGCACCACGGTCAATACCGCCCCCATCGTGCTCATTGACGCCATCCACGCGGGCAGCGGCGACCCCGGCGGAATGCCGCCCCACGAGCCAAACAATGCCAGTGTCCAAAAAATGAAGATGCCAATGTAATGGCTGTATAGTGGGCGGTTGATCAGCTTGGGAATGAAATAAAATATGACCGCCAGCCCCATGAATCCGAACCAGACCGTCATCAGATTGTTCGCATACCAGCAATCAATCGCCGCCTGCAACGCGCCTCGTACCGGATGTCCCACCAACAAAAACTCCGCGGTCGAATAAATCCACGGAAACCAGAACAACGCCGCCATCACAAACCATTGGGTCGTGGTAAGCTGCCGTTCGCGGCGTTCATGCAATGTCTGCATCGCGCCCAAACCGATCAACAGGTAGCCAAAGAAAAGCGCCACCGATGCATAACGCGGCATTTCCAACCACTCAAAACCCGTGCTTTCGCCATAAAGAATTCCCGCGATTCCCACGGTCATTCCCAGGGTCCACAGCACGGCTCCCAAGATGATCGCCGACGTGAACGCCAGCCGCGTCCGGCCCAGATGCGCCAGCATCCACAACACCACGCCCAAGCCAGCCTGCACCGCAAAACCGTAGGTCAGCGCATTCAAATGCGCTGGGTGCACCCGGCCATAAGTAAACCACGCGCAATCCGCCAGCAACCCCGGCGCATGAAAT
>JAQGPB010000604.1 GCA_028293265.1 Pedosphaera sp.
AAGGAAATTATCTCGGCGCCCAGGGAAAGTTTACCGCCTTGCTGAAACAACTTGGCGCTTTGCCGAAGGAGGAAAAGCCGGCGGCCGGCAAGCTCGTGAACCAGGCCAAGGTCGAAATGGAGACCGCGCTCAACGAGCGCCGGGCGGAGTTGGAACTCAAAGCCGCACTGCCCACCGAGCCAACCGATTTCACCCTGCCCGGACGACGCCGTCCGTTGGGCAAGCTCCACCCGCTCACCCAGGTCACCGAAGACATCGTCCGCAGCTTTCGCAAGATCGGTTTTGCCGTCGCCGACGGCCCCGAGATCGAGGACGAATACCACTGCTTCGACGCCCTCAACACCCCCGCCGACCACCCCGCCCGCGACTCCCAGGACACATTTTATTTGCAACCAAGTTTGCAACCGCGACTGGCAAACGATTCCCCCTCTCCCGGGGGAGAGGGCCGGGGTGAGGGCGGGCTCAAACCATTTCTCTTGCGAACCCATACGTCGTCCGTCCAAATCCGCGTGATGGAAAAACAGCCGCCGCCCATCCGCATCATCGTGCCGGGCCGTGTCTATCGCCGCGACAACGCCGACGCCACCCACAACCCCACCTTCCAGCAGATCGAGGGCCTTTACGTGGACAAGCACGTCACCGTCGGCGACCTCAAGGGCACCGTCGAATTCGTCTTCAAGGAACTCCTCGGCGAGGATGTGAAACTCCGCTTCCGTCCCCACTATTTTTCCTACACCGAGCCCAGCTTCGAGATAGATTTCTCCAGCCCCATGGTCCGCAAGATGGGCAAGGAATGGCTCGAACTCGCCGGCTGCGGCATGGTCCATCCCAAGGTTTTCGAAAACGTCGGCTACGACCCCGAAATCTGGAGCGGCTGGGCCTTCGGCTTCGGCATTGAGCGCATCGCCATGCTCCGCTACGAAATCAACGACATCCGCCTCTTCTACGAAAACGACGTCAGGTTTTTGAAACAGTTCTGATCTGCTGAAGTTGAAATTTTCGCAAACCCATCCAAAGTTCCGCTAAGGACGCCACCTGAGCGGACGTTGCACGCGCTAATCATGCGCGAATATATGTCTCACGTCCCCAATATGTCCGCGATTTTCTTTATCCGTACCCATTGACCGCCGGCAAAATTATAAATGCCTGCCAGCGGAAAAAGCCGCGCCCGCTTGAAGCTGTCCAGATAATCCAGCAGCGACAGGCAGGCGTCATCCCAGGTCTCGTGGTCGGAGATGATGCCCCGCATCTCGCAATAAAGTATGAATGGTTTGGAGCGTGGCGGATGATTGCGCCCCAGGCGTAATTGCTCCACGAGATAAACCGGATAGTGCTCGTAGGTTTCCAGCAATTGGGTGTAATGGCCGGATTCCAGCAAGTCCGCCAGGGCGTGCAACCCCCAACGCCCAAGCTTTTCCGGCAGCTTGGGATCGCAATCCAATTTCTGGCATAGGATTTTTAGATCATCTTCCTTGTTTAATATCACTACGAAATTTCGTCTGGTGTCGGCTACGGCGAGCAGGTTGGCGATCCAATCCCCTTTGCGGGTATCCACGATCTGCAGAACTTTGTTGGCGTGCATCAATTTTAATTCATCCATTTTGCCGGTGTTGGCGGATCATATAGGCTTCGAGCGAGCGCAGCAAGGCGATCTGATCCTGGGTGTCAGCCGGTTTGGTTTGGTAGAAATCCGCGCCCAAAGCCAGGGCTCTTCGCGCATCCTCTCTCTCCATGGAGCCGGAATAAACGACCACTTTCACGCTGGACGGCCCATGCTCCCGGAACCATTTCAGGAAATCAAAGCCGGACATCCGCGGCATCTTCAAATCCAAAATAATCAAGTCAGGCAGTTGAAATTTCTCACGGTCCGAGTAAATGCCTTCGCCTTTGATGTAGCTCATGGCTTGAACGCCGTCTTCCGCTTCCCCCACTAAATGGAAAAAATCCACCTGCTTCAATGCCCGCTTAAAAAACAGGCGGTCATCCATGGAATCGTCCACCAGGAGTATCAAAATTTTTTGGCCGGACGGTTCTTGGGCGGAAATTGAACTGGCCATACAAAAGCGCTTGCCTTGCTAAATGTTTTCTCATCGTATCCATTTTGGGAGCAAAAGCAATTTTTTTCTGCAATCAGACGAACAGATAAATCTCCTGCAGTTCGTTTTACGGCTGACCAAGTGGCCTGCTCGGACCTCCGCCAGGTCTTGGACTGCGGCAGTCCCTGCCGCTTTTCCCACGGCTGGAGACTGCCACCCCGCTGCACAATCCCCAAGCCGCGCCAGCACGACCAAAATCTTGTACCTTGGACAGCCTGTGTCCTACCTCCCTGTTAAAATCACCCGCAGTTGGACAACCACAACGGCAAGACGCCAAGGAGGTTCTGATGGGCAAAATGAGATCCGATTCAAAATGGAACGACCTGACCGAAGAACAACGCGACACCCTCGAAGGCTGGCTCTTCGAGGAACACCTTTCCTACCGTGAGACGTTGGAACGTCTCGAGAAAGATTTCAGCATCACCGCCACCATGACCAGCTTGTCCCGGTATTACCAGCATCTGGCCAGCAAACGGATGCAGGCGGAACTGTTGGAGGTAAACAAGCTGGCCGTTGATGTGGCAGACGCACCTGTTGACCCGGAAGGCTTGAGCACCGCCGCCATCATGCTTGTGACCAAGCGAATGATCCAGCTCGCCGTGGAGAAACCTGGCAACGTGAAGGATTTGGCCTCACTGGCGCGCATCGTGGTGGCCAGCGATGCGGTCGAAGTGAAGAAAATCTGGGTTCAACTGGCGGAAGACCGGCGCCACGACGAGCTTATGGAACAAGCAGTCAAGGCGGCAAATGCCAAGGCAGGGAAAAGGCAGTTCCAGGCTCTGATGAAACAATTGGACGCCGAAAATGCGACCAGCCACGGCCAGACAGCCCCTCCCCGGGAGGCCACCCCTGCCGCGAATGGCAGCCACCCATGAAAGGCCCGTATTTCCTGCTGTTTCCGCTCTTTCCGCTGTTTCCGCCTTTTTTGAGGGGGTTGGCCACCTGAACAGCCTGTCCGCCAATGCGCGTCACTCTGCGCGCGCGCCAACACCAGGTGGAGAATAGCCTGCTCGCTGGCGAGGCGCTTTAAGCACTTTCACTTCAATGCCTGAATCCAAATCATCTCCTGAAATTTGCCCTCCACCGTTGCTTGCGTCTCCCCCAGAAAACCCGTAGGCTCCCTTTATGACTGCAACATTGTCTGCGAGCCAAGCCGAACTGCCAAAACTGGTTGAAATTGCCTGCCAAGGCGAGGATGTGGTCATCACCGTCGAGGGCAGGCCCAAGGCGCGTCTGACCCGCATCGAAAACGGGACGCACCCGCGCCAGTTGAGTCCGGAGGAAATGGAGCAATGGTTGAAAGAACTGGAGGAACTGCGGCGCTCAACTGAAACGGGCAAACAGGGATTGACCGTCGAACAGATTTTGAACGAGGACCGCGCTGAACGCTTCTGATCATGCGCTATTGGGATACCTCCACGCTGGCCAAGCTTTATTTCAGCGAACCCGATTCAAACTTGTGCTATACACCTGATAGTCAATCGAGGAAGGAAGTTTCTGAACTCCAAGTCGGCTCCAAGCTCCGCTAGGAGCGCCATGTTTATAGAACCCAAACCAGAAACACAAAAAGCTCCGTAGGAGCGACATTGCTTCAAATTTATGGGCCAAGTCCAAATTCCGACTTACGACCGATTGATGAATCCGTTGCTTCAGGCATTGCGGGAGCTTGGCGGTTCTGGATCGACGGACGAAATTTATCAGCGCGTGGCGGAAAATCTGAAATTGCCGGAAGATGTGTTGAGCGTTTTGCATGACCCGGAGACAAGCAATCAAACCGAAGTGCAATATCGTTTGGCTTGGGCGCGAACCTATCTTAAAAAATTTGGCTTCCTTGAAAGCCCACAACGCGGGCTTTGGTCGTTGACAAAAAAGGCCGAAACAATTTCAGAAGTGGACACAAAGCAGGTTCAGCGTTTTGTTCGTGAGCTTGACCGCAAGGGAAGAATTGAAAAAACGTCAGCCAAGACAAATGATGAAGATGAGGCCGAATCTGAAAAGCCAGAAGAGGCAAAAGCTTGGCGCTCAAATCTGCATACCATTTTGACCAAGACACTTTCGCCGGCTGCTTTTGAAAGGTTGATTCAACGGGTGCTTCGAGAATCTGGCTTCATTCAAGTTGAAGTCACGGGGCGTAGTGGAGATGGTGGCATTGACGGCAAAGGCATTGCTCGCATCCATGGTTTCATGAGTTTCCACGTTGTTTTTCAATGTAAACGTTGGCAAGGAGTCGTTGGGTCCGCAGAAATCCGAGATTTTCGCGGAGCGATGGTTGGACGTGCAGACAAAGGACTTTTCATCACAACCGGTTCATTTTCTCGTGATGCACTCAAAGAAGCTGTTCGTGACGGCGCGCCTCCAATTGATTTGATTGACGGCGACCAGCTCGCCGAGAAATTGAAAGAACTAAAATTGGGAGTCATCACCGAATTAATTGAAAATGTTTTGGTGAACGAAGATTGGTTCAAACAGATTTAATTTTTTCCATGAAAGTAACGCTAAACTGGCTCAAACAATACGTAGATTTCACCTGGTCGCCCGAGCAACTCGCCGAGCGCCTCACCATGATCGGCATCGAGGTCGAGGGCATTCAAAAACTCGGCGGCGAGTTCGAGGGCATCGTCGTCGCGCAGGTGCTTACTCGCGACAAACATCCCAATGCCGACCGCCTCTCCCTCTGCCGTGTCGCGGATGGCCAGGGCGAACGCCAGATTGTCTGCGGCGCGCAAAATTTCCAGGCCGGCGACAAGGTCCCGCTCATTCTCCCCGGCGCTTCCCTGCCGCCCAAGCCCGGCGAAAAAGAACCCTTCACCATCAAGGTCGGCAAAATCCGCGGTGTCGAGTCCCAAGGCATGATGTGTTCGCCCCAGGAACTCGGCCTGCCGGATCAAATTGACGGCCTGCTCATCCTTTCCTCCGACGCCAAGGTCGGCCAGCCCTTCGCCGAATACCTTGGCCGCGCGGCGGGCGACGTGGTTTACGATCTCGAAATCACCCCCAACCGTCCCGACCTGAACAGCGTCATCGGCATCGCCCGCGAAATCAGCGCCGTCACCGGCCACCCGCTGAAAATTCCCGCCGTTTCGCTTGGTGGGGCGAGCGTCCTCGCGAGCCAAGACGAACCCACAGCTTCCCCTCCCTCGCCCCCATCGGGGGAGAGGGGCCAAGCCAAGTCCAACGCAGTACACGATCTTGTCTCCGTTCGCATCGAAGACCCGGAACTCTGCCCGCGTTACACCGCCCGCGTGGTGCGCGGCGTAAAAGTCGGCCCCAGCCCCGATTGGCTCAAGCAGGCGTTGGAAAAAATCGGCATCCGCAGCATCAGCAACGTC
>JAQGPB010000616.1 GCA_028293265.1 Pedosphaera sp.
TGATAGACGGTCACAAAACGTTCCTGGCCGTCCGAGTGATGCCCGCGCATTTTTGGTGGCAGATTCTTTATCTGGCAACCATCTGCACCGCCATCGGTTACGCCATCTGGTTTGTGGTCATCAAGGAAACTGATGTGAATGTGACGGCGATGACGATTTTTGCCCAGCCTGTTGCTGGCGTGGCCATTGCGGGACTGTGGTTGCACGAACCGCTGCATTGGGGCCAATACTGGGTCAGCGTGGCCATCGTGGCCGGGCTGGTGCTGGGATTATCCCGGCAGGTCAGGACGATCCCTTCAGTCGCTAAGACGCATGCCGCCGAGCCGACGCACATGGACGGCAGGTGATTTTTTTGGTGTCATTTTTTTACTTGCGCATGTCGGGAAGATTCAGCAGAGTAAAGCAGTTCAATCGAGAGCCGTAAAGATGATTGGACAGACGTAACTATATAAGAAAGCGCAGGCCAAATATGAAGCAGTACCACAAGCGTTCACCTCTTAAGGTTTCCCGAAAATTTTAACCCTTTGCCTCCAACGGTGACCGGTTTTTTCTTTGCGCAGCCCGCAAAAGCCACCCTCACAATCATGTGAGATTCAGCAGCGGGTTGTCCGGAGATGACTTCAATGCGCGAACCGGTACCAAGCGAGACAATTCTCCCCTGATGCGGAAACCCGATTTTTTCATTGTTGGCGCGCCGAAGTGCGGCACTACGGCCATGGCGCATTATCTGGCGGCGCGACCGGACATTTTCATGGCGCGAAAGGAGATGCATGTGTTCGGCTCGGACTTGTCTTTCGGCCCGCAGTTTTATCGCCGCACTCATAATGAGTATCTGGGCGAATTTGAAGAATGGAAAGATCAGGCGCGTGGCGGCGAAGCCTCAGTCTGGTATCTCTATTCAAAACGCGCCGCCGCCGAGCTCAAGGCCTTCAATCCGGATGCGAGAATCATCATCATGTTGCGCGATCCAGTGGAGATGCTGCATTCGATGTATTACACGTTTCGCTGGGATGGCAACGAGCATCTGCCGACTTTTGAAGCCGCTCTGGCGGCGAGCGATGAGCGACGCGCCGGAAGAAAAATCACCCGCCAGACTTACTTCGCGCAAGGCATGGCTTATCGCGAGATCATCCGGTTCGCCGAGCAGGTCCGCCGGTATTGGCAGGCGTTCGGTCGCGAGCGTGTGCATGTTGTCGTTTACGATGATTTCGCCGCGGATGTCATCGGAGTTTACCGGAATGCGCTGGATTTCCTGGAGGTGAATTCGACCCGCGTCGAAAGTTATTTCGAGCCGGTGAATGCCAACAAATTCATCAAGAGCACCGCGTTGCGGACGCTGCTGAGCGATCCATTGGTGCGCTCGACGGTGCTGGCGATTCGTCCCTTGCTGCCGCGAGCGATGTTTGGCGCGTTGCAAAAAGCCGATGCCCGACTGCGCAAGCTGAACAGCCGCGACGGCGAACGTCCGCCGCTTGCGCCCGGGCTGCGCCAGCAACTGGAGCGCGAACTGGCACCGGAAGTCGAGCGCCTGAGTGAATTGCTGGGTCGAGACCTCACCCATTGGAGCCGGGGAGGCAGCCCGGTGATGAAGGCATCTGTGATTCCAGAAAAAGCACCGGGAAAAATCATGTCTGCCAATGACTGTGCCGAGGCCGTACGCAACCTCGCCTTGATGCCGGGTGAGATACGCCTTGACGCACATTCATGAGTTCAAAATCTCCCACGTCATCGGAAAAACGGCGCATCCCCGATGTGGCCATGGTGTTTCTGGTGCTGCTGCTGGTCATTTCGTTACTGCTGGGCGGGGCTTTTCTTCCGGGGCGGACATTATTCTCGAACGATGGCCCGCTGGCGCGGTTGGTGTCGCAATGTCATCATTTGCCAGATGCTTTTGCAGGGGTGTGGGAGGACTTGAACAGCGTCGGCTATCGCGAGCAAGGCGCGTTGCCAAACATCACCTATGGATTTCGGCTGCTAGTAAAGCCGGTTTTGTTTTCCAAGTTTTACGCGGCGCTTGCGCTCATCATCCTGGGGTTGGGAGCTTGGTGCTTTTTTCGCCAGTTAAAGCTGGCCACGGCAGCGTGCATGCTGGGCGGGCTGGCGGCGGCGTTGAATTCTGACTTCTTTTCGACGGCATGCTGGGGCGTGGCGTCGCATCCGCTTACTGTTGGCCTGACTTTCTTTGCAATGGCCGCGCTGGTGAAAACATCCTCATGGCGAGGATGGCTGCAGGCGGTTCTCGCGGGTGCAGCCGTGGGCATGGGACTGGCGGAAGGGGCGGATGTCGGCGCGATTTTCAGCCTATACGTGGCGGCGTTTGCGATGTATCAGGCGTGGATTGCCGAAGGGCCGCGTCTGAAGAACCTGGCAACAGGGGCAGGCCGGGTGATGGTAGTTGCCGGGTTTGCTGCGTTTGTGGCGGCGCAGGCGATTTTCGCGCTGGTGAACACGCAGATTGAAGGCGTGACCGGCATGGGACAGGATACGCAAACGAAGGAGCAACACTGGCTTTGGGCAACGCGTTGGAGCCTGCCCAAACGCGAGGCGCTTGGACTCGTGGTGCCGGGCTTGTTCGGTTATCGTCTGGATACACCGTCGGGCGGAAGTTACTGGGGGGCGCTGGGACGCAGTGCCGCTTGGGAGGAGTATCTCGCTAAGGGGCAGATCGGCGACCATCCGCATGATATTTTGCGGCAAACCGGCAGTGGCATTTATGCCGGCGTGACGGTTGTGCTCGTGGGCTTGTGGGCGGCAGTGCAATCCTTCCGGCGTGATGATTTGGTGTTCAACTCGTCAAAGCGCAAATGGCTCTGGTTCTGGCTGGGGGTGCTGGTAATTTCCTTTTTGCTGGGCTTTGGTCGCCACGCTCCGTTTTACCGGTTGATTTATTCGCTGCCTTATTTTTCCACCATCCGCAATCCGGTCAAATTTTTCGCGGTGGTCAATTTCGCCCTGGTGGTGCTGTTCGCCTATGGAGTGGATGGTTTGTGGCGGACATATCTGGAACCAGTCAGGGCGGGTTCTCCGCGCCGTTCTCCCGCAGCGATGCGGTTCGACAAGTTCTGGATGCAGGGCTGTCTGGCGGCGCTGGGTTTGGGACTGGTTGGATGGTTGATTTACTCCAATTACTACGAATCGCTGCGAATCTATCTCGAGAGCGTGCAATTCAATCCGGCCAGGGCGCAGGACACCGCTGCGTTCAGCATCCGCCAGGTGGGCTGGTTCGTTTTGTTCCTGATGCTTGCCGCCGGCGTGATGGGCTTGATGATCACCGGTCATTTTGCCGGAGCGCGCGCGCGTTGGGGGGCGGTCGTGCTTGGAGCGATCCTGGTCTTGGACCTGGGCCGCGCAGACCTGCCGTGGATCATCAGTTGGAATTACCAGGAAAAATACGCCAGCAACCCGGTCATCGAGATGTTGCGCCAAAAACCTTATGAACATCGGGTGGCGATCTTGCCCATGCGCGGCCCGGCGGCGCGCGGCATATTGGACGATCTCTACACCTACGAATGGGCCCAGCAGCATTTCCAATACTACGACATCCAATCTTTGGACGTAGTGCAGCTTCCCCGACTGCCGGAAGACTTGGCGGAGTTCCGCAAAGCCACGTTGTTCGATGGAACCATGAAGACGGCGGACCGTCTGGTGCGACGCTGGGAACTCACGAACACCCGCTATTTGCTCGGCACGACCGAATTTTTCGCGCCCCTGAATGATCAGGTTGATCCCCGGCATGAGCATCGGTTCCAAATCCTGACGCGTTTTGACCTGGTGCCCGAAAGCGGCGTCCCCAGACCTCAACTGGCAGATTTTAAAGCGGTTCCTTCGCCCAATGGCGAATTTGCTTTGTTCGAGTTCACCGGGGCGCTGCCGCGCGCGAAACTCTTCTCCTCCTGGCAGATCAACACGAACACTCAGGCGACTCTGGATCAAATGATGAGTCCTGCGTTCGATCCGGCGCGTACTGTGCTTGTGTCCGGCGGATTGCCGGCTGCGGCGGCAAGTTCCAGCACCAACGAAAATGCCGGCACGGTTGACTTCGTGAGTTATGCCTCGAAGGATGTGGTGTTGAACGCACAGGCGGCCAAGCCGTCCGTGCTGCTGCTCAATGACCGGCTCGACCCGAATTGGAAGGTGTGGGTGGATGGCAATTCCGCGCCGATCCTGCGCTGCAATTATCTGATGCGGGGCGTTTATCTCGAACCGGGTACGCACAAGGTTGAGTTTCGATTTCAGCCGCCAGTGGGTGCGCTTTACGTAAGCCTCGCGGCGATTGGCATCAGTTTGCTGGTGGGCGGCGTGCTGGTGGTGACCCTGCCGCGAAACAAGGTTGAATTGCCCAGCCCGGTGATGGTTAAAGCAGTTCCCCCACGCAACAATGGAGCTGAGGTCGTACCTGCTCCCAAAGCCGCACCACCGGCCAAACCAAAATCCAAACAGCCGGCAGGCAAAGGCAGGCGCTGATTGGGGAGATTGAGATCTGGCGGAGAGAGAGGGATTCGAACCCACGGGAGTATCGCTTCATTCACTAAGATTCAAAAAGGCCGGTTTTATTGGGTCTTGCATCGTATTGAATCATGTTGAAATAAGTGCTGGCTTAACCACCTCGTAGGGCAGGCGCAGGCTCTCCCACAAGGCCAGCAACTCCGGCAGACAGAAGCCGGATTCGGCCCGCACCCTGCGCAGGCGAATGTGCCGGGGCCGGTTGGCCAACAGGTCCTGCAAGGCTTCGGTGGCTACTCCCCATTCTTAATTTTGCGCTTCAGGGCTTGCATCTCGGCCCGAGCCTCTGCTACGTTTTTCGCTCCATGAAGTGGAATCTGTTTAACTTTGCCGGAGATCCGGAGCTGGGCGTAAAAGACCTTGTTCCTGAGCCACAGCCCACGTACACGACGACCAGCTTCGTCGCGGACCTTGTTGAACAGTTTCTTCCTGATGGGCTTTCGAACGTCAGGGACAATGGTAAAACGACTTGCCACGAATTGACGGTACCAAGCCCGTGTCTTTTACATTTGCAAGCGATTTCAATCTTGTTTTCGCTCGCATCTTTGCGTAGCAATGCGCTACAGTGCTGAATGTAAGACAAACGGCATAAATTCGGACAAGCGTTGTAAGTCATTGGTAGCCAGAGTAGCTCAGCGGTAGAGCAGAGGACTCATAAGCCTTTGGTCCCCGGTTCAATCCCGGGCTCTGGCACCATCTCAGAACAGCCATTACAAAAAGGATTAGGTTCTAAATCCAGCCAAACTCTGCCTTAGAGCCTATCCCGAAAGACGTGGCTTTCCCCTCACCCCAGCCCTTTCCGCCAATGGGAGCGAGGGAGAAGAAAGAAGGCGTTTCTCCAACCCGGATAGGCTCTTAGCCATGCAGTTGAAACCGCGGATAATCGCAGAGAGACACAGAGCGGGAGCGAGGCTGGGGGATTTTTTTGAGATGCTGGCACACCACCGTTTGGTGAGAGCATGGGGAGGTGGCCTCCTCGAAAGGGACTGCTCGGGCGGGGCCCCTCGTATGCGCCCGAGGCGGGCGCGCTCCCCAACTCCTACTGAATTGTTCCGGCTTAGCCGTGGCCTGGGCAGGCGACTTTATCTCGGCACCGGTTTGATTCTATCCCCTGCTCCATGCATGACATGCTTCCGGTTATGCAAAGAATTTTGGACGAAGTTTCGGGCCGGGAGGTCATTCCGCAAACGATCTGGCACCAAACTTTGCCAGCCAAAAGTTTGCCGCAATAATGACACAGAAAGTGGTTGACTAATAAAATTGGGATTCTTAGGGTGGCTCCCGTACGCCGTTTGGTTGTTGGGATTTGGTGGTTACATCATTGTTTAGATGAACAACTCGCAAGGAGTACGCCAGGAGAATGGCGACCGGATTTTGCCGGACGGGCAAGTCAAGCTGGGATCATCAAGCTCGACGGGCCGGGCTGGGAATCTTGGCAGGCTCAGCATCAGCCCCGAAGCGCTTCGTTTGCTGCCCGCTGATTTTGTAAAACAATACCGTGTGCTTCCGCTAAACGTGCTCAATGGCACGCTGCATGTTGCGACGGCTGAAACTGGCAACCAGCGGATTATCGAGGATATACGTCTCTTAAGCGGGCTGGAAGTCCAGGAATCCGAGATGCCGGCGGCGGAGGTGCTGGAAAAGATTGCCGAGTGTTACCAGATGACGGTGGAGCAGATGGTGGAAGGCCTTGACCCGAAACGGGATGCAACCGTTGAAAGCAAGAACCTGCATGACATCGAGGTGATGGCCAATGAGCCGACGGTCATCAATCTCGTGAATGTCATCATTTCCACCGCGCTGCGGGAGCGGGCCAGTGACATTCATTTGGTCCCGTTTGAGGCCACGTTGCAGTTGCGCTATCGCATTGACGGGCTTTTGCAGGAGAAGCCGCCGCCGCCAAAACAACTCCACGCGGCGCTGGTTTCGCGCATCAAGATCATGGCGGACATGAACATCGCGGAGCGATTCATGCCGCAGGACGGGCATATCCAGATACATCATCGCGGCGCGCGGGTGGACATCCGCGTGGGAACGATGCCGACGATTTATGGCGAGAGCGTGGTCATGCGACTGCTGGAGAAAAGCACGAAATTATTGAGCACGCGAGAACTGGGGCTGGATGCGGAGCGCTCGGATTTGTTGTCACGACTCGTCGAAAAGCCGCATGGACTGTTTCTGACCACGGGTCCGACGGGCAGCGGCAAGACCACCACGCTCTATGCGATTCTCCAAGGCATTTACTCGCCGGAGAAAAAGATTCTGACCATCGAGGACCCGGTGGAGTATGAACTGGCGGGCGTGGCGCAGATTCCAGTGCGTCCGGCGCGGAATTTTACCTTCGCCAGCGGGTTGCGCGCGATTCTGCGACAGGATCCGGACGTAGTGATGGTAGGGGAAATCCGCGACTCGGAGACGGCGGACATCGCGATCCGGGCGGCGTTGACCGGGCATCAGGTGTTCAGCACCCTGCACACCAATGATTCGACCGGGGCGGTGACGCGGCTCTTGGACATGGGGGTGGAGGCATTTTTGATTTCGTCGTCGCTCGAAGGTGTGCTGGCGCAGCGGCTGTTGCGGCGGATTTGCGAGCATTGCAAAGTTGAGTCACCCGCGACGCCGACGGTGCTGGCCAAGCTGGAAGCTATTGGCGCGCGGAAGGTGGCGGGGATTTTTTATCGCGGCAAAGGCTGTGAAGAATGCCGGGGCACCGGTTACCGGGGGCGGGTGGGCATCTTTGAACTGCTGGCCATCGGCCCTGAGTTGAGGGAACTCATCCTGCAAAAGCGTTCCAACGCCGAACTCAAGGCGGCGGCGCATCGGAAAATGATCACCATGCATCAGGATG
>JAQGPB010000199.1 GCA_028293265.1 Pedosphaera sp.
GCGGATTGCATTGTTCAAGGCGTTGACGGAAGGGCACAAGAATTTTGTGGCGGTGGCGGTGGTGGCGCGGATGAAGCCGGTGCCGATGCCGTGCGGGGCGTGCCGGCAGTTGCTGGCGGAGTATGCGGCGAAGGCGGCGGTCTGGACGGCGGACAGCCGCGCGCCGCAGAAGATAAGGGAGTTCACGGTGGCGGAATTGCTGCCGGCGGCGTTTCTGGAGGTGCCGTGAAACGGGGGAAAGATTTTAACCATGTGTGCAAATAATTGAGACGAACAGTCAGTGGACAGCCCGCCCTCACCCCGACCCTCTCCCCCGAGGAGAGGGGGAACGTGGCGATCGTTTTGAGCAAGTTTGCAAATCGTGGTTGCAGTCGCAGTTGCCTGTCCACTGCCCGTGGGAAAACAGGCATGGGTCTGCGAGATGTGGTTGCCGAACCGGAGGTTCGACGCTGCCTGAAGGCGGCAGGAAGGAAGTTGAGATTTTGGCGGGGTCGGTTAGTGTTAGGCGCGTAGAAAAAAATTGCAAATGAAGTCAGATGTTGTTTTCGGATTGTTGAACGCGAGCTGGCCGGTGCTGCTGGTGGAGGACACCGGCATAATTCAAAATGCCAATGCGAAGGCCGCCGAAGCGTTCGGCACCAGCTTTGAAAACAGCCTGGTGACGCTGGGTTCTTTCTGGCTGCCGGAAAACAACATGACGCCGGCGGCGTTCCTGACGAAGTGCGATGGTTCACCGGCGAACCCGGTGGCGATCCGGCTGCGGGGGAAAAGCGGCTCGCCGCTGCCGGCGAGCGCATTGGTTTCAAATTTTGTGGTCGAGGGGAAGAAATGTTTTCTGCTGCAATTCATCCCGGAATCTGCCGCGACCGCTGCTTCAACTGCTCCCATCACACCAGCCGCCGCAGTTGCTCCCGCCGCTGCAGCGGCCCCGGCCATCGCCGAGCCGAAGAGCGTCGCGATGGATGCGGGGATGGCGCACAAGCAAAAGCTGGATTGCGCGCTGCAACTGGCGCGGACGGTTTCGCTGGATTTCAACAATGCGCTGACGAGCATCCTGGGGCACACTTCGCTGGTTTTGAGCAAGATGGAGCCGAACAATCCGTGGCGTCACTCGCTGATGGAAGTGGAGAAATCGGCTTCGAGGGCGGCGGAAATCGCGAATGACCTTGGTGCTTTCAGCCGCGCGGAAAAAGAGGCGAAGGTGCAGACTTCGGGCAACTTGAACCTGCTGCTGCAGCGGAACGTGGAGATGTTTCAATCGGCCAAGCTGGACAAGGAGGTTGGGTGGTCGCTGCAACTGGAGCGGAAGCTTTACTCGGCGAAGTTTGACGAGGCGAAGCTGCAGCAGGCGCTGGTGAAGGTCATGGAGAACGCGATTGAGGCGCTCGGGCCGCGCGGCGAGATCATTTTGCAGACGAAGAACATTGAACTGACCGCGCCGACGCAGGACCGGAACGCGCAACTGGCGGCGGGCTCGTACGTTTGCGCGGAGATCACCGACAACGGCGGGGGCATCGAGGCGGAGGTGTTGCCGCGGATTTTTGAGCCGTTCTTCACGACGAAGCGGGGGGCGCATCGCGGGCTGGGACTGGCGTTTGTCTATGGCATCGTGACAAATCACGGCGGCGGGGTGGCGGTATCAAGCCAGCCTGGCTCCGGCACCTCGGTGCGGGTGTATCTGCCGGCGGACAAGAAGTTCGTGCGGGACAGCTCGGCGAGCACGGCCGACTTGAACGGGACGGAGACGATTTTGATGGTGGATGACGAGGACCTGCTGCTGACGATGGGGCAGGCGATTCTTTCATCGTACGGGTATCGCGTGCTGACGGCGAACAGCGGCCAGAAGGCGCTGGAGATTTTTTCGAAGGCGGAGCGGCCGATTGAGGTGATGATCACGGACCTGGTGATGCCGAACATGAGCGGACGCGAGCTGGTGGAGCAGGTGCGGCAGGTTTCGCCCTTCACGCGCATCATTTCTTCGAGCGGTTATGTGCGGCCGAATGGCGAGGAACAGGAGAATGCCGCCTACCTGCAAAAACCCTTCACGAGCCGGGAATTGCTGCTGAAAGTCAAGCAGGTGCTGGCCTCCGGAGAACCTGCGCCTGTTGACTGATGGCGCGGATTGCGGTTCAATTATCTTAACTTATGCAAATAGAAAGTCTCAAAGTGTTCTGCGACCTGGCGGAAACGGAAAGTTTCACGAAGGCCGCGCAGATCAATAATGTCACACAGTCCGCCGTCAGCCAGCAGATCAGTTCACTGGAACGCCAGTTCAAATCGCTGCTCATCGAACGGAGCAAGAAAAAATTCCGGCTGACGCGGGAAGGCCAGGTGCTTTACGATTTCAGCAAGCAGATCATCCAATGCCATGATTCGCTCCACAGCAAGCTGCAGGAGATCAAGGACATCATTTCGGGGACGATCCGGGTGGCGACGATTTACAGCATCGGGCTGCACGACCTGCCGCCGTACATCAAGAAGTTTCTCAAGAGTTATCCCACGGTGAATGTCCACGTGGAGTACCGCCGCGCGAACCAGGTTTATGACGACGTGCTGAGCAACGTGGTGGACCTGGGACTGGTGGCTTATCCGACGCGCGAAAGCAAGCTGGAGACGGTCTCGCTGCGCAAGGACCCGCTGGTGCTGATCTGCCATCCGCAGCATCCTTTTTCCAAGATGAAGAGCGTGAAGCTGAAGCTGCTTTCGGGTCAGAAGTTCATCGGGTTCGAGCCGGACATTCCGACGCGCAAGGCGCTGGACCGGATTCTCAAGGACAATCACGTGGAGGTGCAGCACGTGATGGAGTTCGACAACATCGAGACGGTGAAGCGCGCGGTGGAGATTGACGCGGGGATTTCGGTGGTGCCGCAGGGAACGATTTTGCAGGAAGTGGCCAAGCAGACGCTGGCGCAAGTGCAGCTTGAGGACGGGGAGTTTTACCGTCCGCTGGCGGCCATTTACAAGAAGAACAAGGTGCTCTCGCCGGCGGTGAAGCAGTTTTTGGCGATTTTGAAGGAAGGGTGAAGGCTGAGCATCGTCGCATTTCCAGTCGTTCATCCGGGAACGATGACCTCGAAGCCCAGGGCTTTGGCTGCCGCCGCTTGGCTGCCATCGTTGGTCATCAATCGCCTGATTGCCAATTCTTCCATGGCTGCCAAGTGCAGACGGTCGAATCCCCGACAATGGACCCTCCCAGCCGCTTGATGCTGGCGCAGGGCGGTGGGAAAAATCGTGCCGGGAATTTGAGGGAACAAAAAGGGCTCTTCCTCCCGCATGGCTTGGAAGCGGGCCAGCACTTGGTTTCGTTGCTGGATTGACAGTTCGCCTCCAAGCCACATCGCGCGCAGTTGAACCAAAATTTCCAATTCTGACAAAGGTGAAACCACGGCGTCTGATTCCAATTGGACCGCCATTTGCACAGCAGGGCTTTCCGGCTCGGCGACCAGCAGCTTCAACAGCGAACTCGTATCCAGGTAAATCATTTCCGACGCTTGAGCAGCGGCCGGTCCTCCCGGTCAGCCGCCAAATATTTATCCACCAACCGGACCACCCTGCCCTTGCCAAACACGCTCGCCTGCCACTTGGCATGCTCCACCGGGTCGAAGCGTTTGCGCGGTTTCTCCGGTTCTGTATAGCGAACGAGCTTTGCCACCGGTTTCGCGTCCCGGGTGATGATGATCTCCTTTTCCACCTGCAGCAGCGACTCGGCTTCGGGCCATTTGTGGCGCAAATCCCGTATGCTCATCGTCTTCATACTTTTATGTATAACATGTTTCACAGCAGCGTCAACAGGACATCTATTGGGCCGGCACACATTGAAAAACGAGGTCTCGACAAAATTTTGAAAACGGGCAATCTTCAAAGCCAGCCGGATGAACCGCCATGCTGTCACATTCTGAATCCATTCCCGCATCATTGAATTCAAAGCCGCCATCTTCCGCGGGCGCCTTTCCCCATTTTGAAAGCCTTGATGGAATTCGCGGCCTGGCAGTGATGATGGTCATCATGATCCATTCCCGGCTCATGCCGTTCGGATGGATC
>JAQGPB010000629.1 GCA_028293265.1 Pedosphaera sp.
GATCGCTGCGGTTCCAAGAACAGCGTCAAGCTGCGCCCTCGCTCACCAATCCCTGCCCTTTCGATCTCCGGGTTTGCCCATGCCATTCGTGCCCAAGGGCAGTTTGCGATTGCCGTCCAGTTTCAGCATGTCGAGCAATCGCGCGGCTTCCTCGAAGGTCAGCATGGTTTCCTTACCTTCCTTGGGACCGGGTTCTTCCTGCCCCTGCTTTGGTTCCGGCGGCGGTTTTTTGCCATCCTCGTCATCGTCATCCTCGTCTTCGCCGCCCTTCATCTGATCGCCCTTGTCCTTGGGCATCTTTTTTTTCAACTCCGCCATTTTCTTGCCGAGATCGCTGCGCTGTTTGCTCATGCCCTGCATCATCTGCATCATCATCTGCTGGCGGTCCACCAGTTTGGCAATGTTCTGATCCACCAGATCGGCATTGGTCTTCGCGTCGAGGTCGCGCGGGGAAAGTTCGTAATCGCCCTTAAAATCACCCGAGGCGCGGCGCCACTTCGCCAAAACTCCGCCATAGGTTTCCATGGCGGCTTTTACCGCCTCCATCGCGCCCTTCAACTCCTTGCGCGCGCCGCGCCCCCGCATGTATGCCTCCACCATGGCGAGGACATCATCGCCGGCCAAAGCCTGGTCGGCAGCCTGTATCGCGCCGCTGCCGGTTTCTGATGCCTGTTTGGACCGGCCGCCCACGGCCTGGTCATTCTCAGCTTTCTTCAGATCCTGCGCGCCCGCGCGAAACCGCACCTCACCCAGATTATAAAGCGCCGGCCCCTGCACACGCTGGCTCTGGCTGGCCACCGCGCCTTGCAAACAGGCTTCCGCCTCTTGGAATTTGCCTTCGCTCAATTTCCGCGTGCCGTCGTTGTAAAGCTTTAACGGCGAAGATGTTTCGTCCGGCTCCCCCGCCGCCTTCCCCACGCTGAACGACGCTGAAAGACACAGCCAAACGGCCAAACCCCGCCATAAAATTCCCGCCCATTTGCCTGTCCAGTAATTGTTCATGCGCCAATCCCATTCTCGCGCACCTTGCGCCGTGTGCCAATCAAAGATTCAAGCGTGATCAACAGCGTGACCAGTCCGACGGGAATGTAAAACCGGTCCACGCCCAGCTTGCGCAATTTTGAATATTGCGATGAATTCGTCGAGGTTTCCACCAATTGTCGCACGCGGTTCAAGCCTTCACCCAAAGGGCCAAGCGGCTGATAAGTGCCATGCGTCGCTCCCGCGATGGCGCTCAAGGTGGTTTCGTCCAGATGGCTCACGACCACGTTTCCTTCACGGTCGCGCATCATCTCGGGCAGTCCGCGCTCGTTCAAAATTTGGATCTGGCTGCCCGCCGCTGTCCCCACGCCGATGGCGTAAACCACAATGCCTTTGTCCGCCAATGATTTTGCCATGTTTACGCCGGAATTCTCCAAATCCTCGCCATCGGTCACCAATACCATCACCTTGTGCCGGTCGTTTTTTTCCATCGCTCGATAACCTTCATCCAGCGCGCGACCGATATCCGTGCCCGGCACAGGAATCGTTTTCTCATCCACGGCCAGCAGAGCTTCGCGAAAGGCGTCGTAGTCAAAAGTTAGCGGGCATTGCAAAAACGCCTGTCCGGAAAACGCCACCACGCCCACGCGGCCGCGCCCATGCTTTTGCACAAAATCAAGAATGGCGTATTTGGCGCGGGTGAGACGGTTGGGCGCGACATCCGCGGCGAGCATGCTCTTGGAACAATCCACCAGAAACAGAATGTCCTCGCCTAGCGTTTGTGAAATCTCCGTCGTCTCACCCCATTGCGGACGGGCGAGCGCAATGCCCATGCCCGCCATGGCAAGCACGAGCAAAACGTTTTTGAACACGCGGCGCGCGGGACTGTGCGATTGCAACAAATCCAGCAGCAACTCCGGCGCGGCAAAAAGCGCCAGTTGTTTTTTCCTGGCAAAGGCAGCGTAACGTTGCAACAGCACCAGTCCAACGGGAGCCAGCACTGCCAGCCAGAGCCAGCCGGGTTCGGCAAAATGTGGATGTCGAAAATCCATGTTCGTTATTTCACGGCAGCCGACGATACCGGGTGTTTCCCAAAATCAATTCCAGCCCCAGCAATGCCAATGCCGCCAGCAACGGCCACTGGAAAAGGGGGGTAAATGTCGTAAATCGGCGCAATTTGACCTCGGTTTTTTCCAGCCGGTCAATTTCGTTGTAGATGCTTTGGAGTTCGCCCCGGTTCTTGGCGCGGAAAAAACGACCGCGTGCCAGTTGCGCCATTTTTCCCAGCACGGAATAGTTCGCCGGCTGCAACGTCATCGGAGAATAGACCACCGAGCCGTCCGGCCCGCGACGGAGCTTGCCGGTGTTGACGTCGAAGGCGGGCAGCCGGCAAGGCTCTTCGATGCAGATGCCGATGGTGTAGATTTTTGCGCCAATGGCGGCGGCTACTTGAGCGGCGGGCTCGGGCTCGATTTCACCCTGATTATTGTCGCCATCGGTCAGCAGAATGATGATGCGGCTCTTGCTGCCTT
>JAQGPB010000638.1 GCA_028293265.1 Pedosphaera sp.
GCGCCGTCCTCGAAGTTACCCAACCGCGCGTTCCCTGCTTCAAGCTCGCGCACAAGATGAATCTGCCCACCTTTCCAAAACTGTTCACCGCCAGCGGCCGCACCGGCTTCTACCAGCGCGTCCTGACCGAAGGCGAGATTCAAACCGGCGACCCCATCGAACGCATCAAGACCGATCCCGCCCGCATCACCGTCCGCGAAATGATGCGCATCATGCACATAGACCGCGACGATTTCCCCGCCATCCAGAAAGCCATCGCCCTTTCCGCCCTGACCCCCGGTTGGCGCGAAGAACTGGAAGAACGCCTCCGCGCCAAAAGTTAAGCCACCCCGGAGTGCGTCCGTCCCGGACGCAGGAACGCGAACAGAATCAGACAGCAGCAATTCCCCCCTCGATCCTCCACGTTCCACAGGGCTGAAAGCCCGGCCTATAAATGGACTATTTCTCTTTCCCGCAACGCATTACACACACCCAACTTTACCACCTACCCCAAAAAGGACTCTAAATGCAGAAAAACGCCCCTTTTTCCGTGTAGGGAAAAATCTTTTTTTCACCCCTCAAAAAGTTCGTGTTTTTTTGAAAGCAGCAAACCCCTGCAAACATTGGGTGCTTCCGCCTTTTTTTCACAAAGATTCATCAAATAAAATAAACGTGTCAAACCTACCGTAGGTTTCATTTTCCAAGATCCCCTCTGGTAAAGTGGCTCCCATGAATGCTCATAATAGAGTATGTCAGGGTTCAGGCCGCAGGCTTGGCGGTTGGTGGGCAGCGCGGGCGTCCCGCCCGTCGCCCAGCCCCTCAACCCTCAACGCTCAACCCTCCACCACTTCGGCGCGGAGTTTCTCACCAAATCTGTTAAATCTGCGCGCAAGCCCCTTTCTTGTCCCACCCTCAACCCTCAACCACCCGTACCCGCCTTTGTTCACCTTATTCCGCCTTTTTCCGTTCGCCTCCGTCATTCGATGTTCGATGTTCGATGTTCGATGTTTCCCATTCCATCGCTTTCCACTGCTTTCCGTCGCTTGGAGTCAAGCCAAGGCTCTGTCCACAAGCTCAAGAACGGCCCGTTTGGAACTTGGAGCTTGGTTATTCTCTGGTGCTTGGAGCTTGGACGCTTGGAGCTTCTTAAACGGGGCGGAGTTTCAGACCAAATCAGACTAAATTTGCCCTTCACTCCCCTTGCCATCCCAACCTCAACCCGGGCCGGCCAGCCGGTCTTTGCTCAAATCGATTCAAAATAACTCACGTTTTCTCCCACTTTGCCGCCTGAATGAGATGGTTTATTTTTACGCTATGTTTTCAATGGTGGTGTTGAGGCATCGAAACTGATAATCATTAAGGCACGACATGAATCCCATCCCCGAATCTACGACCGAACAATATGTTCCTCCCGCCCCGGGCGCGGAGGCCCAGCGGTTGCAGGAAGACACCGCACGGCAAAAAAATTGGAAACGCTGGGGTCCTTATCTCTCCGAACGCCAGTGGGGGACCGTCCGGGAGGATTACTCGGCCACCGGCGAATGCTGGGATTATTTTCCGCACGACCACGCCCGCAGCCGCGCTTATCGCTGGGGCGAGGATGGCCTGCTCGGCATCACCGACCGCGAATGCCGGCTCTGTTTCGCCGTCGCACTCTGGAATGGCCGCGATCCGATGCTCAAGGAGCGCCTTTTCGGCGTCACCGGCCCAGAGGGCAACCATGGCGAGGATGTGAAGGAGGAATATTTTTATCTCGATTCCACGCCCACGCATTCCTACGCCAAGGCGCTTTACAAATATCCCCAGGCGGAATTTCCATACCAGCAATTGGTGGAAGAAAGCCGCCGACGCAGCAAGTTGCAGCCGGAGTTCGAACTGGTGGACACCGGCGTATTCAAGGAGAACCGTTACTTCGACGTTTTCGCCGAATACGCCAAGCACACGCCCAACGACATTTTGATCAAAATCTCCGCCGTCAATCGCGGGCCGGACACCGCCACGCTGCATCTGCTTCCGACCATCTGGTTCCGCAATGCCTGGACCTGGGATTGCACGGACGAAGGCTGCACGATGAAGCCGCGCCTCGAATTGGAACGGCCAGACCGCCTCTCACTGCAGCACGAAACCATCGGCCGTTATTTTTTCGAGATTGGGCCGGACCCAAAAGGAAACCAACCCGAACTTCTGTTCACCGACAATGAAACCAATTTCAAGCGGCTCTTTGGCTCGGCGAATGACGGCCCGTACGTGAAGGATGCCTTTCACGAATATGTCATCCAGGGCCGCAAAGACGCGGTGAATCCCAAAAATTTTGGCACCAAAGCCGCCCCGCATTATGTAATGGAACTCAAGCCCGGCGAATCGCAGACCATCCGCCTGCGCCTCTATGCCGCCGAGGAAACCCCGGCCCCTTCGGATGTCGCGAGCTTCGACAATGTCTTCGCCATCCGCATCCGCGAGGCAGACGAATTTTATGCTGGTCACGCCTCGCAGAAATTGACCGAGATCGAGCGCAACATCATCCGCCAAGGCTACGCCGGCCTGCTCTGGAGCAAGCAATTTTACAATTACATCGTCGAGGATTGGCTCGACGGCGACCCGCATAGCCCGCCGCCGCCCGAGGAGCGCAAGCAAGGCCGCAACCACAACTGGAC
>JAQGPB010000008.1 GCA_028293265.1 Pedosphaera sp.
TTCGTCGTCGGCAAGATGCCCGACCCGCGCGACGCCGGTTATCGCGACGCATTGATGCGCTGGATCGAGCACTTTATCACGCAAACCCACGGCAAGGCGTTCGTGCTGTTCACAAATTTCAAATTGATGCAGGAGGTCGCCGACTTGATGCAACCCTTCTTCGACCGCCTGCGCCTGGAATGCTACGTGCAGGGAACCGGCACGCCGCGCTCCGTGATGCTCGAAAAATTCAAGGAGAACGTGGACTCCGTGCTCTTCGGCACCGACAGTTTCTGGCAGGGTGTGGACGTGCCTGGCGAGGCGTTGTCCAACGTCATCATCACGCGATTGCCATTTGCAGTGCCTGATCATCCCTTGATCGAGGCGCGCATCGAATACATTGAGGCGCACGGCGGCAACTCCTTCAGTGATTTCTCATTGCCCGAAGCGATCTTGAAATTTCGCCAAGGCGTCGGCCGGCTCATCCGCACCAAGACCGACAAAGGCATCGTGGTCGTGCTGGACAATCGCGTGTTGGTAAAGCGTTACGGTCAGGCTTTCATTGATGCCCTGCCCAAATGCCCGATGGAAGTGGTTTAGAGCTGTTTAAACTAGGCTTTTACGGGTTCCGAAAAGGCATCAATTTCTGGTTGACGGAGAAGGGTGAAACCATACACTCGCCCCCCATGAGTCGGCCAGGGAAGGAACATTCCGCATTTACTCTGATTGAACTGCTGGTTGTAATCAGCATAATCGCCATCCTTGCGGCATTGCTGCTGCCTGCCTTGGCGCAAGCCAAGGAAAAGGGCAGACGGACGAAATGCCTCAACAACATGCGGCAGATTGGCCTTGGACTGATGCTTTATCAACAGGATTATCAAACTTTTCCAACGGACAATGGGGATGTATGGGACTTCGCCACCAATGCGCAACCCTCATTTTTAAAATCAATTCTCGCCTATACCGCTGCCCAGCTTCTGGTGTGCCCGAGTATTACCAAAGTCACCCCCATTCCGGGTGATGTTCCCGTTCCTTCCAGTGTCACAACGTATTTGGGCAACGCGGTGGTCATGGGCCGGACCTCGCGCCCGTCAATCACCATTCCCAAGCCTGAAAGTATCATTATTGTGCAGGAGTGTAGCGTGCGATTCAACGCCTGCGCGTTGCGACCCTGGCTCTCGCCCTACGCGGGCAGCGATGGATCGGAGCTTTATAGCTGGTGGCACGACAACGCGAGTTTGGGTTATGAGTTGTATTCAGTCGCCCACGCCATCGGTGGCAACGAACTCTTCGCAGACGGCCATATTGTTTACCGCAAAGCCGCCTCCCTGCTCAGCAGTGAGTTTGGTCTGAGCCCTGGTGATGATACCCAGGCATCGGATGCACAGAAGGTTTACCGCAATGCATTTTAGGCTTCGAACCCCACGGCGATAAAATCGCCGTCCATCTTCCCGGCTGAAGTCACTTCGTCCTGCGAAAGCGCTGTTTCAATCGCAGGAACGGCAATTCCAGCAAATAGTATGAGGCCAAGGTCGCGAGGAGGGCCGCAGAGATTTTGACGATCCAGCTTCGGGCCCAAATTACATCACTCTCCCCGCAGGCAAGAAAAATCGGATAATGCCACAAATAGAGGCCGTAAGAGATTTTTCCCAGGTAAACCAAGACGGAATTATTCAGCACCCACTGAAGGACGCCGCCCGATTCAAACGCCAATGCAAGAACGATGATTCCAGCCAGCAGGGAAATGAAAAACCAGCCGGCGAGGAGCATGCCCGGAGCGTTCGTATTGAAAACCTGCGCCATCAACAAAAGGCCGGCCAATGAAGCCGCGGAACAGTAATTCAGAACCTGGCGCAACCACCCCGGCCGGGGAAGCTCGAAAAAAAGCACGCCGATGGCGCAGCCCATCAACAACGCATCAGCGCGGGTGTCAAGGCCGCGGGAAAGCCGCACGGAACTGGCCGCCGTGCCCAGAAAAAGCAGAAACCGTACGAGCCACGAGAGCGCGATCCCCAGAGCCACGAAGCAAAACAGTGACGACCGCGAACTGCGCCGGACCAGCCACAGCAGCAAGGCCGGCCAAAGCAGATAGAACTGCTCCTCGATGGAAAGCGACCAGGTATGCGCCAGAAAATTTGTCGGGAAGATTTCCAACGCCACCACCCAGTTGGTTGAATACGCCAGCGTGGCGAGCGCCTCCTTTGCCTCAAGCAACCGCAATTCGCGCGTATGCCGGAAAGTGGAATAAACCATGAACGCCGCCAGCATTACGACCAACGCAGGGAACAGCCGCAGGGCGCGGCGCGCATAAAAGGCCCGCAGGCTTATGCCTCCCGTTTCGTCCCATTCCTGCAGCAGCAGACAGGTGATCAGAAAGCCGCTTAAGACAAAGAAAACATCCACTCCGACAAATCCGAAATTGTTTTGCAGCACTTCCAGATGGGTTAGAATTACGAGCAATATGGATACCCCGCGCAGCCCGTCCAGCGGGCGCAGATGGCCAAGGTGCGGGCGCGAAGGTTTCCCCGCCGCCTCCTTCGTCGCCACAGTCTCCGGCGGTTGCAATCGGTTCTCCATCCTCATTGCGCTATCTGGCCCTGCAGGGTTCAACCGCGGTTTACCAAACCTCCACCGGCCCCTTCGGCACCGGGATTTGTTCGCGCTGCGCGACGGCCGGTTCCTGCATGAACGACGCGATCATCGGCGCGGGACGATAGCCCGGCTTGAGCTGGCCGGTTTCGTCCAGAAATTGCAACCGCCATTGGCGATAGTTGGCAAGCAACGCCAGAAATTCCGAGCGGGTGGAAATGGTGACCACTTTTTTGTTGAACTCATTTGCCGGACCGAACCGCTTCGAATACCAGGGCGCAACTTTGCGGAACATCCGGCAGCCGAGCTGCTCGCCAAAAATTTCCACCATCAAATCCAGGTGCCGGCACATCACGCGCACCCGCTCGTCAAAAGCCGGCTCGGGCGGCAATTCGCCAGTCGCCAGATAATGTCGCGTGTGCTGGAAAATCCACGGATTATAAAACGCCCCGCGCCCGATGCTCACCCCGGCGCAACCCGTCTGTTCAAACATCATCTTCGCCGCTTCGGGCGTGGTGACGTCGCCGTTGCCAATGACGGGAATGCGCTTCACCGCCGCCACGACCGCGCGAATACCGTGCAGCTTGACCGATCCCGAGAAGCCCTGCTCGCGCGTCCGGCCATGGACAAAAATGGCGGCGACCCCGGCATCTTCCAAAGCCCGGGCCAAGTCTGGCGCCGTAAGATTTTCATCATCCCAACCGAGCCGCATCTTTGCGGTCACCGGAATTTTCACCGCCTCGACCATGCCTTTGACCAGCGCGGAGGTCTTGTC
>JAQGPB010000203.1 GCA_028293265.1 Pedosphaera sp.
TTGGCGCGATAGCCCAATTCGCGTTCGGCGGCGCTGATGTCCGCCAGGGAAGAACGCACATCGCCCACACGCGTTGGTTCGAATTTGGGCTGCAAGGATTGTCCGGTGAGGCGGTTCAATTCCGTCACGAGTTGCAGCAACGAAATGCTTTGTCCCGCCGCCACGTTGAACACCTTGCCGGCCACGCCGGATGCTTCGGCCGCCTGCAGGTTCGCCTGCACCACGTTTTCGATGTAGGTGAAATCGCGCGATTGGAGGCCGTCGCCATAAATTGCCGGAGCCCTGCCCGCCAGCATGCCGGTGCAAAACTTCGCGATCACGCCGGAGTAAGGCGAATTGAAAGCCTGGCGCGGACCGAACACATTGAAGTACCGCAGGCTCACTGTGGGCAAACCGTAAAGCTGATGAAACAACTGGCCGTATTTTTCCGCGCCGTATTTTTGAAGGGCGTAGGGCGAGAGCGGCTGCGGGGGCAATTGTTCATGCTTGGCCGGCACGTCGGTGTCGCCATAAATGGCGGAAGAGGAGGCGAAGAGAAAACGTTTCACGCCGGCATCACGCGCGAGTACCAGCAGGCGCAAGGTGGCGTCCAGATTTTGCGTGTTGGTTTTGATGGGTTCGGCCACTGATACCGGCACTGAAGGCATGGCAGCTTCGTGAAACACCCAATCACAGCCCGCGATAATGCGCTTCACCAGCGTTTCGTCCGAGACATCGCCCTGGACGAATTCGAGCGCGTCGCCATTTTTTTTCCAGTCCAGGTTCGCGGTTTTGCCGAGCGAAAGATTGTCGAGCACGATGACATTTGCGCCCCGCCGGCAAAGCGCCTCGGCCAGATGCGACCCAATGAACCCTGCCCCACCGGTGACCAATGCTTTCATGCGTTTAGATTTCCCAAGTGTTCAAGTTTTGAACTGCAGATCGTATAGATGGCGGTAAACACCGTTCCGGGTCAATAATTCCTCATGCCGCCCCAGCTCAACAATCCGTCCCTGGTCGAGCACAACGATGAGGTCAGCCTGCTGAATCGTGGAAAGCCGGTGCGCAATGCAGATGGTGGTGCGACCCTCCATCAACTCCTCAAGGGCCTCCTGGACGGCGCGCTCGACTTGGGTATCCAGCGCACTGGTCGCTTCGTCGAGGATCAATATCGTCGCGTTCTTAAGAATTGCACGGGCAATGGCGAGGCGCTGCTTTTGGCCGCCGGAGATCAGGACGCCCTTTTCGCCAATCATGGTGTCGTAGCCCTGCGGCTTTTCCATGATGAACTCATGCGCGTGGGCGTGCTTCGCAGCGGCGACGATTTCCGCTTCCGACGCGCCGGGCCGTCCCAGTTCGATGTTGCGGCGGATGCTTTCATCGAAAAGCAGCGTGTCCTGCGTCACCACGGCGATCTGGCCGCGCAGGTCGCGCAACGAAACCTGGCGGATGTCAATGCCTCCGATACGCACCGAACCGCTTTGCGGATCGTAAAAGCGCAGCAGCAGATTGGTGACGGTGGTTTTGCCGGAGCCGGTCTGCCCGACCAGCGCTACCATGTGCCCGGCTTTGACCGTGAGATTAAATTCCTGAAGGACCGGTTTGGTCTGGTCGGCTTCATAATTGAAGCTGACCTGGTTGAATTTGATTTCCGCCCCGGCGGCCTTGAGCGGGAGCGGATCGGACGCCTCGGGCAGCGTCGAGGGCGTTTCGAGCAGTTCGAAAACGCGCTCGCTGGCGGCGTTCGCCTGGGCCATCTGGCTGTAAAGACGGCTGAGCGACTTGATGGGCCGGTACATTGAAAACAAGCAGCCGACGAAAAACAAAAAATCGCCCGCGCTGGGACGTTGGTGCGCCACAACCAGGATGTAATAAAAAAGGCACGCCACACCCACCGCACCGAAAAATTCAATCAGCGGCCCAGGCATTTCCCCGGCACGCACAGACCGCATGTAATGGTTGATAAACCGGCCTGAGGCGTCACGAAAGCGCGCCACCACGTTGCTCTCCAGATTGTAGGCCTTGATGATACGATTGCCGGTGAAGGATTCGTGCAGAATCCGGGACAGCTCGACATACTGTGTCTGCATCCCGGTGCTGGAGGCGCGCACCTTGCGGCTGTATATGATGATCGGCACCAGGCACAACGGAAAAATCACGATGGAAAGCAGCGTCAACATCGGCTGGAACAGGAGCAGGGAAACCACGAGAAAAAACAGCGTCGCCGGGTCTTTAATCAGCACCACCAGCGAGTTGCCGATGGCATTTTGCAGCGCCGAAGTGTCCACGATCACGCGGGAACTCAGTTCGCCGGTGCTGAGTTTGGTGAGCATTCCCAACGGCAGGTTCATGAGGTGCTGGAACAGGCGCGTCCGCAGGTCGGTGATCGCACGGATGGCGACCCATTGAAGCATATAGACGTTCAAGTACGACACCAGGCCGCGCAAAAACATCACCAACGGGATGGCGAGAATGGCCAGCGTGATGTTCACATTGCCCGTCGAAGCTCTTCCGGAAGGAAGCCAATTCAGGGCCGCGTCCAGACGTTGTTGGAACCAGGGATGTTTGTCCAGCCACGAAAGTTTCATAGAGGACAATTCGGCCGGGTACGCGCTTACCAACAACATCCGGTTCAACTTGGAGACGTTCGCGGGCTTTTCCGCGATCAGTTTTCGGACGGCAGGGGAAAGTTTTTCGGCGGGGAAACGCTGCCCGTCATACAACGCCGGGTCCAGGAGCGCGAGATTCAATTGGGCCACCACGGTTTCAGGCAGCAATTTTGGAATTGAATTGGTTGAGCAAGCCGCAATCCGCTCTTGTGAAGCCGACGGAAATTGGTTCCAGAGATATTTTGAGACTTCATCCTGATGCGCCTTCAGCCGCTCCGCCAATGCCGGCAGGTTGTTAATGCTCTCCTGTGAGAACATCGGCGAGCCGGTGGACGTGACGGTTGAACCGGGAAAGGCGACATCCACGGCCACTTTGACGCAAACCATCACCAGCGGTTCCATCAACCCACCCAACAGCCCCATCAAAACGCCCAGCGCCAGCCGGCGGCGGTAAGGCCGGCTTAGATTAAGAAGTTTTGCGATGAACGAGACCATGCGACTGATGAATTTGCATTAGAAACCCGTCGGCTGGCTAGATTTATTCTGCAATGGAAGCGGTCTTATTTCCTGCCGTAAAGCTGCGGGTTCAGGCTGGCGTCGTTGTACATTTTGAGTTGCCGGTACAATTTGAAATGTCGCGTCCCCTGCTCCAATTCGGACAGCAGTTTTGCCAGGCAGTCGCGCAAATCGCGGATCTGCTCTTCCAAGATTGCTGATTTCGCCAAACACTTCTCGCGATGTTCGGCGGAGGCGTTTTCACGCGTCGCTTCCAGGCGCATGTGGTAGAGCTTCAGCGAAAGAATCGAAAGGCGATCAATGATCATGCCCGGCGTTTCGGAATGCTGCGGACTGGCGGGCCGGGCGGCTGGCAATTGAGCCAAAAGCCAGAGATCAATTTGCTCGATGGCGTCGTTGCGGGCCTGGTTGCAGCGGTCAATGGTGCGCTTGGCCTGACGCACCCGTTCCGGGCCAAGGTCGTCACGGCGCGCCATGTCTTCCTCATGCCACAGGTCAAAATTCATCCGGTGATTTTGCCCGATGTGCGTCCACGGCGCATCTGTCCGCGCTGTGGTGGGTGTTTCGTGCCAATTTACGGTTGCCTCGGAATGGAAGCGGCCAATTTCATCAACGTTCGGGAGCATGTGTTTAACTTGTGGCGGGGACGGCCGCGGTTTTAAGAAGTTCATCGGCCGCCTGCGTCACGCGCGGCAGATCATCGGGCGAGGTGGCCAGCAGACATTTGACCCATGCATGATGGTGGAACGCCACGGTACAATTCCAATTGAAAATGGCGAGCGTCGGGGTTCTCAACGCCACCGCCATGTGATAAGGGCCGGTATCTCCGGAAACGAACAAGCTGCTAGTCTTGATCAAGCCGCTCAGTTCCAGCAGACTGATTTTGCCGCCCAGATCTGTCACCGGCGCGTTGCAATTTTGGCGGTGGAGTTCAAGAAATTGCTGGTCCAACTTCGACTCAAAGGGCGCGCCCAATCCCACCACGAGATGCAGGCCGTGCACCGTTTGCAGATGCGCCGCCAGCTTCGAGACCAGTGGCAACGAAGGCCGGCGTTTGTCCGCGTCGGGCGTGCCGCAGCCAATGTTCAAGCCAAGCAGGCGCGCGTCCTCCGGCAGACCAAATCGTCGGCGAAAGTTTTGCCGAAATTCCCGGCCTTCCGCCGTTTCTTCCAGTTCGATGGCTGTGTCGCCGCGCTCAATGCCCAGCACGGAAAGCGCCACAAAATCCCGGGTCGTGTAATCAAACCCCTCGGCCAGGTTGCGCTGCGCTGCAAAGCGGTTCGTCGAAACCGACGCCCGCTGATAAAAAATTCCCCGTCCCAGCACCTCGCCAATGCCGATGGTGCGTGCATGATGCCGCCATGCCAGCCAGAACGCGAGGATGGAGGTTCGCACCCCGTTTGGTTCAAAATCCACGATCAGGTCCGGTTGAAAGGAGTCGGTGTATTCCCCGACCTGGCGGAGAAGTTTCCGCCAATCGGCAAGGCCTTTTGTGCGCTTGTCCAACGAGCGAAAGCTCGTCAGCAAATGGTGCCGCGCGATGAACCGCTCGGAATTATATCCGGGATCCCGGGTCAGCAGCAGGAGATGCAGTTCGGCCTGCGGAAAATGGTTTTTCAGCGCGCGCCATGCGGCGGAACTCCGCAGCAAATCCCCGATGCCCGCGCTGTGGGTCTTGAACATCAAAATTCGCTTCGGCGTGAAAGTCCGCTTCATAAAAATTATTTTGTCGCCGTCACTGCTTCCGGCATCGCCAGGCGGCTGCGAATTTCCGCGCCCACCAGTTCTGGTGAAATTCCAGCCAGGCACGCTGCTTCGCCCGACGCCGCGCAAGCCGGGTTCTTTGACTCCATGCACGGACAAGGAGCATCAAAATAAACGTGCTGCGGTCCCAACGGCAGAAATTCCGCCATGTCATGGTAGCGGCGAAAAATCGCCACAGTCGGAACATTCAACGCCGAGGCCAGATGAATCACGCCGGAATCCGGCCCCACATGCATCGCGCAACGTTCCAGCAACGCCGCCAACCGCGCGACACTCAAACGTTCGTTGATCAACATCAGCCGTGTGTCACTGATTTCCCGGCGCAATTGTTCCAGTCGCGCCTGTTCGCGCGGATTGGGCGCGGCGGTCACGATCAACCGCCGGTTGAAATCCCCCGCGAGGAGAAATTGCACCAGCTTGAGATTATTCGCCAGCGGCCATTCCTTCAACGCGAAGCTTGCGTTCAGCGACAGATGCAGCGCCCCGGCGGGAATTTTCTCCTGCGCCCATAGCCGGTCGGCTTCCGGCACGCTCAAGTCGAAGCGCGCCGGCTTCAATGCGAACCCGCACAGGCCGAGCACATGACGGCGTCCCTCGTACACTGGCGTCGGCAGCTTGGTGCGCAGAATCCAGTGGCGGATGAGCCAGGGCTGCCAGAAATGTTTCCGTGCGCCTTGATAGGCCAGCGCCTGGCGGGCGCCCAAAACCGCCGTCACAAACACCGTGCGATCCGCGCCGTTGAAATTAAACGCCACGTCAAACCGTTCGCGCCGCATCGCCCGCAGCACGTCCCAATGCTCCCACCATGATGGGCTGGGCGGCCCCAGTGGAAACGACCAGGCCCGGTCCACGCAGCGAACCAGCCTCAAAACCTCGCAACCTACCGGCGAACTCAAAACATGCAACTCCGCCTTGGGATGATGGTCCTTGATTTCCCAAAGCGCGGGGACCAGATGCACCGTGTCTCCCAGAAATCCCAAATCCACCACCACCACCTTCTTCGCGTCGCGGGTGGCGGCATGGAAATCTTTTATGTCAGATGGCTGCATCGCCCTATTGCATAACCACACACGCCGCGTCGTGGCGATGAAAAAAGGCGGTGGGGTGTGCCACCCAATATCAAATTAAGCCACTGCTGGCAGTGGAACCGCATTGACAAACTGGTGACAAACTGGCACCATTAAAAAATGGAACATGCAATGGAAGAACCTCGCAAGCGGATTACCGCCCGCGTCTCGAGCAAGGTGCGCGTGACGCTGGAACAGGCGGCGGAGCTTTTGGGCGCGACCGTCAACCAGTTCGTTGTGCAAACGGCGTACCAAGAAGCCCAACGCGTGCTTGAGCGCGAATCTCTCATTCGTCTTTCCCAAAAGGACGCGCGGAAGGTCCTGGCGCTTTTGGACAATCCTCCCAAACCCAACCACCGGCTCAAGGACGCTGTAAAAGGGTTCAAGGGCATGGTGCGTGCGTAAAATCGAGCCCTTGACGAAGTCTCACGACCGGGACGGATTTGACTGCGGTAGCGAGCCGCTCAACCTGTTCCTGAAACAAACCGCGCGGCAGCATGCGTCGCGGGGGATCTCGCGGACATTTGTCATGGTTGAAGAGACCGCTTCCGAACC
>JAQGPB010000156.1 GCA_028293265.1 Pedosphaera sp.
ACCGAAAGAAATCACATCATCGCCGACAGAAAACAAGACAAGAAGAAACTCATTTACATAAAACATTCATAAAATCTGCATAGCCAAACGCGCCATGATATTTCAATCGGCAATCGGTGTCAATGCAAATGGGCAATTCGGTGTTTGGGGATTTTGAATTTTCCACGGTTTCGCCGCGTCAAAAACTCCATTGGCTAATTTGCCAATTTTCGTGCTATAATTAATGCCGTCATGAATCATCACGCGCCCAATCCGGAGCACCTCGCGCTGACGCGCCGCGGTTTCCTCAACCGTTGCGGCATGGGCATGGGCGCGCTCGGCTTGGCCGGCCTCCTTGGCAACCTTGGATTCCTGAACACCGCGCGCGCGGAGAGCACGATGTCTCCGCTCATTCCAAAATCGCCGCAATTTCCCGGCAAGGCCAAGCGCGTCGTCCACATCTTTTGCAACGGCGGGCCTTCGCACGTGGACACTTTTGATCCCAAGCCCGCCCTTGATAAATATGCCGGCAAACTTTTGCCGATGGAGAATCTTCCCACCGAACGGAAAACCGGCGCCGCCTTCGCCTCGCCGTTCAAGTTCAAAAAATATGGCCGCAGCGGCATCGAGGTCAGCGACCTGTTTCCCCACGTCGCCGAGAACATTGACGACATCTGCGTCATCCGCTCCATGATGGCCGATGTGCCGAATCACGAGCCATCATTGCTGCTGATGAATTGCGGCGATGCCCGTCAAATCCGGCCCAGCATGGGTTCCTGGGTCACCTACGGCCTCGGTTCGGAAAATCAGAACCTGCCCGGCTTCATCGCCATGTGCCCCGGCGGTTACCCCATCCAAGAATCTCAAAACTGGCAGTCCGGCTTCCTGCCGGGAGTTTATCAGGGAACTTACGTCAACACCGAGCACACCAAGATTGAGGACCTGATCCAGAACATAAAAAACAATTACACCTCGCAGCCGGAACAGCGCCAGCAACTTGACCTCCTCCAAAAGCTCAACGAAGAGCACCGCCAAAAACGCCGCGACGACGCCCAACTGGAAGCCCGCATCCAATCGTTCGAACTCGCCTATCGCATGCAGATGGATGCGACCGATGCGTTCGACGTCAGCCTTGAACCCGAGCACATCCGTAAAATGTATGGCGAGGGCACCCAAGCGCGGCAACTCCTCATCACGCGCCGCCTGCTCGAACGCGGTGTGCGCTTCGTGCAAGTCTGGCACGGCGCGGGCCAGCCTTGGGACAGCCACGACGACATCGAAGTCAACCACGGCCGGCTCGCCCGCGAATCCGACCAGGCCATCGGCGCGTTGCTGACCGATTTGCGCCAGCGCGGAATGCTGGAAGATACCTTGGTGATCTGGGGCGGCGAATTTGGCCGCACTCCGACGGTCGAACTGCCCAAGCCCGGTTCCAACGCCGGCAAAATAAACGGACGCGACCACAATCATCACGGCTTCACCATGTGGCTGGCCGGCGGTGGGGCGCGCGGCGGCTACGTTCACGGCGCGACGGATGAATACGGCTTTGCCGCTGTCGAGAACAAGGTTCACGTCCACGATCTCCACGCCACCATTTTGCAGCTCCTCGGTTTCGATCACGAGAAACTCACCTTCCGCCATTCCGGCCGAGACTTTCGCCTGACGGATGTGACCGGGAGGATAGTGCGTGAGTTGATTGCCTGATAACTCGCATCATGCACAGGCTCGAACTCGGGGCACAACTCTTTGCCCGCGTGCTCGAAGGCAATCTCGGTGGTTTCGTGCCGTCCAAAAACGGCACATCCGCACCAACACAAAACAATACCGGGGCGGATGAACATTAATCACTGCGGACGGGCGCAAACGCTCTCGTCCGCACTTTTAGAACCTACTCTGACAGGAGCAACGCTGGGTTTCTTCTCCCTCTCTTGGGGCCGAGAATTCCCCGAAAACATGATTCGCGCCTTGAGAATCCCTGAACCGTCCGCGCAACCGCTTCTCCTCTCTCCGCGACGCAGGAGCGGGGAGAGAGGCCGCTCGATGCGCATCACGACGCATAACCTCATCGTGGATTCAACCATTTGAAACTGCCGCCACCACCGAGGTTCATGGGAGGGCGGGTGTAGCACTGATCATTTGTGACATTTCTTTTGTTTTTCCGCATGGGCAACTACGCAACCCGTGACTTACATTTCTTCCAGCGCACCCAACGACCTGATCGTTCCCTCCGTCACATCTTCCGCCCCGCGCTCAAGCAGCAACGCGCCATAGCCCGCGCCCTTGGCTCCAGCGACATCATGCTGCACGCTGTCGCCCACATGCAGGATGAATTTTGGTGCCAGACCCAATCTCTTGGCGGCCTGCTCAAAAATCACCGGCGAAGGTTTGGTGAAACCGACCTCACAGGAAATGATGATCGTCTCAAAATATTCCGCCAATCCCAGCCTTGCCAGCAATGGACGCAACCGCTCATCCCAATTCGAGATGATGCCAAGGTTGATGCCCCGCGCCGCCAATGAATCAAGCGCCGGTCGCACGTCATCAAAAACCTGCCACGCATCCGGTTCGCTGAAACGGTCGTACAATTCCGAAAAGAAGCTTCCGTCCGGCGGCATTTGCCACAACCCCGCAAAGGCCTGATCCACCAGTGCCGACCATTCCTCCCGGCCATGGCTGAAATGCTTCAACCCGCGCCAAGCCTTGGCAAACCGTTGATTCAGCACCGCCGCCGGAATATTCTTCCCATGCCGCGCCGCCACCTCGGCATAAACATGCCCGACCGACGGGAACGGTTTCATCAACGTCCCGCCCACGTCAAACGTGACGGCTTTAATGTTTTGAAGAGAACCCATCTCGGACACGAGTACGCGTAAATCGCAAATCGCAAATCGTAAATTCTAGTTCAAGTTCGTCGGTTTCATCCGCAGCTCGCGCACCAGAAACGCCCACTTGTCCGCCGATTCCTCGATCTGCTTGGTGGTCGGCTTGCCCGCGCCATGCCCCGCCCGCGTCTCGATGCGGATCAATACCGGCTTGCGGCCCGCCTGCGCGGATTGCAAGGTCGCCGCGAATTTGAAGCTGTGTGCCGGAACCACGCGGTCGTCGTGATCGCCTGTCGTGATCAGCGTGGCGGGATATTTCGTTCCCGACTTGATGTTATGCAGCGGCGAATACGCATGGAGCGCCTGGAATTCCTCCGCATTCTCCGACGAGCCATAGTCCGAAGCCCACGCCCAGCCAATGGTGAATTTGTGAAAGCGCAGCATGTCCATGACCCCGACCGCCGGCAGCGCCGCGCCAAACAGATCGGGCCGTTGCGTCAGGCACGCGCCGACGAGCAGCCCGCCGTTGCTCCCGCCGGCAATTGCCAGTTTCGCGGGCCGCGTATAATGGTTCGCCACCAGCCATTCCCCGGCGGCGATGAAATCATCGAACACATTTTGTTTTTTCAGCTTCATCCCCGCGTGATGCCATTCCTCCCCGTACTCGCCGCCGCCGCGGAGGTTCGCCACCGCATAGACGCCGCCCATCTCCAGCCAGAGCAACGTCGAGGGGCTGAACGACGGCGTGATGCTGATGTCGAACCCGCCATAGCCGTAAAGGCAGGTGGGATTGTTGCCATCCAGCTTGATGCCCTTCTTCGAGGTGATGAACATCGGCACGCGCGTTCCGTCCTTGCTGTTATAAAAAACCTGCTTCGTTTCATAATCGTCCGGGTTGAAAGGAACCTTGGGCTGGCGAAAAATCGTGCTCTTGCCCGTGGTCAAATCATAGCGGTAAACCGCGCCGGGCGCGGTGAAACTGGTGAAGGCATAAAATGTTTCGGTGTAATCGCGCTTGCCACCAAAGCCGCCCGCCGTCCCCAAGCCGGGCAGGTCCACCTCGCGCACCGGCATCCCGTCACGCTGAAAAATCTTTATTGCGGAATGGGCGTCCTTCAAATAATCCGCGATCAACTGGTCGTTCACCAGCGAAACGCTCTGCAGCCGGTCGGCGGTTTGCGGAATGATTTCGCGCCAGTCGGCCCGCGCCGGGTGCGTAATGTCAATCGCGATCACCTTCCCGCGCGGCGCGTTCAAATCCGTGCGGAAGTAAAAAACGGTGCCCACATTGTCAATGAACCCATACGCGGCATCGAAATCATTCAGCAGCTCCACCACCGGGCTGTCCGGGCTTTGCAGGTCGCGGTAATAAACCCGGTTGCGCGTGTCCGTTCCCTGCGAAATGTGGATGATCAGATAATGCCCGTCATCCGTGACTTCGCCGCCGATGTTCCACTCCTTTTGGTCGGGACGATGATAGACCAGCTTGTCGTCAGACTGCGGCGTGCCGAGCTGGTGATAATAAAGCTTGTGAAAATAATTTACCCCTTTGAGCACGTTGGCCTTGTCCGGCTCGTCGTAACGGCTATAGAAAAAGCCCTTGCCATCCTTGAGCCATGAAGAAGACGAGAACTTGACCCACTGGATTTCGTCAGGCAAATCTTTGCCGGTGTTGACGTCGCGCACGCGAATTTCCTCCCAATCCGACCCGGCGCGCGCCAGGGCGTAAGCCATCAAATTCCCATCGTCGCTGATGCGGTAGCCCGCGAGCGAGACGGTGCCATCGGCGGACAAGGTGTTCGGATCGAGCAGGAGAGTCGGTTCCGCGTCCAGCGCGGTCATGGTGTAGAGTTCCGCCTGATTTTGCAGGCCGTTATTGTGCGTCAGGAAGTAACGGCTGCCCTGCTTCATCGGCACGCCAAAACGTTCGTAGTTCCAAAGTTTCGTCAGCCGTTGCTTGATGGCGGCGCGTTCAGGAATCGTGTCGAGAAAACCGAAGGTGACCTTGTTCTCGGCCGCAACCCACGCTTTGGTTGCCTCGGAATTGTCATCCTCCAGCCAGCGATAAGGGTCCGCAACCATCGTGCCGTGATAATCATCCACCTGGTTCGTTTTGACGGTGACGGGGTAAATCAGGTTTGATTTCATGGGCGCGGGCTTTGTATTTGTGCAACCGCAAAGCAGCCCGGCCAAAAAGAGCGAAAGGCCCGCCCAAGCTGCATTGCAAGCGCGTAAATCGTAATTCGCAAATCGTATATTCATATCAGTGTTTTGAGGGCGTTCCAGCCCATTCGTTCAGATTTCGTTCGTTGCCTGAGTATGCCTGTGAGAGTTTAAGCAATTCCATCGCCTCGCCAATAAGATAAAGCGAACCCGCGACAACCGTGAACTTATCATCCGCCGCCAAATCCAATGCCTCCGCCAGCGAACCTGTCTTCGCTATTTCCGCGTTCGGATTGGTCGCGCGACAAACTGGCGCGAGTTCCTGAGGCGACGCAGTCCGCTGGCTGTTCACTTGCGTCAGCAGAATTCGTTCGGCCAATGGCGAGAGAATTTCACAGATTTTCTCGCAATCTTTGTCCCGCAAAATGCCCAAAATGAGCGTCGGATTTTGCGATGAGAAATAAGTTTTCAGCGCCGCCCGCAATGACTCAGCGCCGCCGATGTTATGCGCGCCATCCAGCAGGATTTTTTTGCCGCCGCCCCGCTCCACCAATTGCAACCGCCCCGGCCAACGCACGCTCGACAATCCCGCCTTTATCGCTTCATCACTCACCGGAATCGTCTTCGCCACCGCCCGCACCGTGTAGGTCGCCACGGCCGCGTTCAAGCGCTGATGCTCGCCCAAAAGCGGCAGATCAAGTCCCCGCAAAGGTGGATACTCCACTTGCGTCCAAGTGATGAGCCAGAAAGGTGAACCATTCCTGCGCGCGGTTTCAAACAACGTGCGAAAGGCTTCCCGTTCGTCCACCGCCGTGATGACGGGCACGTTGGGTTTGATGATGCCAGCCTTCTCACCGGCGATTCGCGCCAGGGTGTCTCCCAGCCAGGCTTGATGGTCGAACTGAATATTGGTGATGACGCTCGCCAGCGGCGTGACGATGTTCGTCGCATCCAGCCGCCCGCCCAACCCCGTTTCCCAAATCACCAGTTCGCATTTCTGTTCCGCGAAATAGCGCAACGCCATCACCGTGACCACTTCAAAAAAA
>JAQGPB010000047.1 GCA_028293265.1 Pedosphaera sp.
ATCCCACCCTCAACCATCAACTCTCAGCCCTCAACCATTTCCGCGCGGAGTTTCTCACCAAATCAGCCCAAATCTCGCCAACAGACAAACCGGCTTGGGATTTGAAGCTTTGGTCATTCCTTGGGTATTTCGTCATTGGGTATTTGGGTATTTTTCCGCCCGCTTGCATTATTAAAATTCTGCACTACTCTCGTTCCACTTTAAATTTATGGAACTGGACAACGACCAAATCCGCCGCTACTCGCGCCACCTCATCCTGCCGGAAGTCGGCCTCGCCGGACAAAAGAAAATCTGCTCCGCCAACGTCCTTTGCATCGGCGCCGGCGGACTCGGCTCGCCCATCGCAATGTATCTCGCCGCCGCCGGCATCGGCAAAATCGGCATCGTGGATTTCGACACCGTGGATTTTTCCAACCTCCAACGCCAGATCATCCACGCCACCGCTGACGTCGGTCGTCCCAAGGCCGATTCCGCCCGCGAGACCATCAATGGCATCAACCCCACCTGCGAAGTCGTCATCCACAACACCCGCCTCACCAGCGAGAACGCCCTCGAACTCATCGCCCAATACGACATCATCGTGGACGGCACCGACAATTTCCCCACGCGCTATCTCACCAACGACGCCTGCGTCCTCCTCAAAAAACCAAACGTCTATGGTTCCATCTTCCGCTTCGAAGGCCAGGCCAGCGTCTTCGCGCCGCACCTCGGCGGACCCTGTTATCGTTGCCTCTATCCCGAACCGCCGCCGCCCGGCATGGTTCCCAGTTGCGCGGAAGGCGGCGTCCTCGGTGTGCTCCCCGGCATCGTCGGCTGCATCCAGGCCGCGGAAATTTTGAAACTCGCCCTCGGCAAAGGCACCAGCCTCATCGGCCGCCTCCTCCTTTTCAACGCCCTCGACATGAAGTTTCGCGAATTGAAACTCCGCCGCGATCCCCAATGCCCCATCTGCGGCGACCATCCCACCATCAAGGCGCTCATTGATTACGAAGTATTCTGCGGCATCCCCGACGCCCCCGCCGTCCCTGCCGCGAACCCCGACGAAGTCACCGTCCAGGAAATGAAACGCGCCCTCGACGACCCCAAGCTCGGCATCAAAGTCTTGGACGTTCGCGATCCCGACGAATACGAGATCTCGCACATCAAAGGCGTGCCGCAAATTCCGCTCGGCGAACTCTCGCAACGCTTCACCGAACTCGATCCCAACCAGCAGCTCTACATCCACTGCAAAAGCGGCGTCCGTTCCTTGAAAGCCCTGCACTTCCTCCGCGAACAAGGCTTCAAATACGTGAAAAGCGTCAAAGGCGGCATCAACGCCTGGGCCGACGAGATTGACCACAACGTGCCGAGGTACTGATGGGAAAGTTACATCGTTACATCATTGCATCGCTGAAACGTCGTAACGATGCAGCGTTGTAACGCAGCAACCTCCTTCACCCACCATCCTTCAACCCTGCATCCTGGTAGGTCACGCGCGCGATGGCGGCCCAATCGGCCTCTCCCATTCCCTGCGCTAACGCCGTCACAAACCGGTCATGCACCAGGCTGGCAAGCGGCATCGGAACCTCAACCTCCTCCGCCGCGGCGAGCAGCAGACGGTTGTCCTTGAACCCAAGCGGCAACTTGAACTGCGCCGGTTCGAATTTGTCCGACGTGAGCATCCCTCCATAATTGTGATAGACCGGCGCGGAAAAAAGTGAACCCGTGAGAAATTCCAGAAACGCCTTCTGGTCGAGCCCATGTTTCCGAATAAGCGCAATGGCTTCCGCCAGCCCCTCGATGGTGGCCGTGATCAGGAAATTCCCCGCCAGCTTGATGACATTGGCCGCCGGCGGGTCTTGGCCAACCACAAACGTCTTCTGCCCCACAGCGTCGAAGAGTGGCTGGCAAAGCCGCACTCGTTCCGGCGCACCCGCCACGACCACAAACAGCTTCGCCGCCGCCGCCGCATCCGGCCGGCCAAAGACAGTCGCGGCCACATAATGTTGCCGTTTTTCACCGTGGGCCTTCGTCAGGCGGCGCGAAAGAGCCACGCTGATCGTGCTCATGGAAACATGAATGGCGCCAGCCCGGAGCGACTGAATGGCATTGCCCGGCGCAAGCATCACGGCCTCGACAGCATTGTCATCCGCCAGCATGGTGATGAGCACTTCGGCATTGGCGGCGGCCTCGGCCGGATTCGCGGCGATTTTTGCGCCCAGTGGTTCCAGCTCCTTGGCTCGGCTTTGCGTTCGGTTATAAACCGTCAGCTTGTGCCCCGCCTTGATCAAATTGCGGGCAATGGCCGACCCCATGTTGCCCAAACCAATAAATGCCACATTCATTTTGCCTCTCTTTTCCTATACACTCCACCGTATTCGCCTGCCATTCAACCGGGGCAAAACCCGACTGAATCTGTGGTCAAGTCATAGACAACCTTCGATAAAATGGTTTGAAAATTAGCTGTTGTCACTTCGCCATCTTTTCAGCCGCAAGACGGCAGGCGTCGGCGACAAGCCCGAGGTGCTTCAAAAATTCTTCCTGTTTCTCCGCAGGCAGGACGGAAAGAATCTCCATCTGTAGCGTGAGCGCAACTTCGCGGACCTCGTCATATTTCTTGCGGCCCAATGGCTTGAGGTTGATGCGGTAGGCGCGACGGTCGCGCTCATGTTGCCTGCGCTCGACCAGCCCATTCTTTTCCATGCGTTCAAGCAGGGCGGCAATCGTATTGGGATCGCTGCTCATGAGGTCGGTCAACTCACGCTGCGTCATGCCTTTGGAATTGCCCTCAAGCAATGTGCGCATGACCGTGAACTGGTCGGGAGTAACACCGGTGTGCGCAATGCGCCGGCGGAAAGTCTGGTTCAGATTGAACCAGCAGCGGCGCAACAAGCTGGGCAGACGTCGCCGCCCTGGCGCATCCGCGGGCAGATCAAAAGCCGGATGGACGGCCAGTTTCTTTTTGAGGTGGGGTTCCGGCGGCATAGTTCGATATATTACGTGTAAGTATTATTTTTGTTGCATTGCCGGGCAAGATTTAGGATATTGCGCCCACACTTGGAAGCAAATTAGGCAAGTCCTAGCTGGATATGAAACTGACAATTCCGATCGCGACTGGTTTGTTGGCCCTCTCTCTCACTGGCGAAATCATTTCCCCCGCCGTCCAGGCCGGGCCCGCGCGGGGCTGGCTTAACTGGCGCGGCCCGCAGCAAAACGGCACTTCGCTCGAAACCGGCCTGCCCGATTCAGTGGACCCGCAGCACCCGCTTTGGGTGGCGGATTTTCCCGGCCAATCCACCTCGGTCGTCGCGAACGGGCATGTTTACATCATGGGCTACCTCGGCGAAGGTGAGAATCTCCAGGAAGGAATTGTTTGTTACGACGCAGAGACCGGCAAGGAACTGTGGCGGCAATTGTTCAGCGATTTTCTGAGCGATACGATTTATCTCCGTTACGGCACGTCCAGCCCGGCGGTGGATGAAGAGACGGGCAATGTATATATGCAGGGGACGCAGGGCTTGCTGACGGCATTTTCTGCCGATGGCAAATTGCTTTGGGAACATTCGCTTATGGAAGAATATGGCCGGCTCACCTTTCCCAACAGCCGCACGGCCTCGCCGGTGATTGACCAAGACTTGGTGATCACCCGCGGCATCACGGCCAACTGGGGCGGGAACGGTCCGGCGGCGGATCGTTTTTACGCGTTCGATAAAAAGACGGGCGCGTTGGTCTGGTCTTCAACACCCGGCGCGCAACCAAAGGATAATTCCTTCTCGCATCCGGTGCTGGGCTGGCTCGATGGCAAACGGGTGCTTTATTCAGCCACCGGCGACGGTGCCGTGATCTGCCTGAATATCCGCACCGGCGAACCAATTTGGCGCGTGCCGCTTACAAAGGCGGGCATCAACGCGGCCGTGCTGGTTCAAAATAACGAGAAGGTGATTTCGATTTACGGCACGCCTTACGAGCCGGGCCAGCTTGTGGCGCTGAAAATTTCACATGCCGCTCCGACGAACGCGGCATCCGCTCCCGTGGTGATTGACCGGACCAACGTGCTGGCCTGGGCGGATGACATTTCAACCTCGACCAGTTCGCCAATTCTGGTGGGCGACCGCGTTTATGTCGTGAGCGAGAAGGGCGACCTTTGTTGCGTGGATGCGAACACCGGAGAAGTGCTTTGGAAACTGAAGGTCGGCATTGAAGAGCGCAATGCCTGTCCCATGTTTGCCGATGGCAAGCTTTACGTCCCCATCCTCGATGATCCCGCCGCAAAGGTTGAAGGCTCGGGCGAGTCGGGCACAAAGGGCGGGTTTTACATCATCAAGCCGACCGACAAAAGCGGTGAAATCATCGCGCACGTTTCGCTGGATGGCCGTTGCTTCGGCACACCGACGCCTTACAATGGCAAAATTTACATCCAGACCACGCGCCACCTTTATTGCTTCGGCAAGGCGGGCAACAATCCCGGTCTGCCGCCGGAGCCCGCGCCGGAGAATTTGCCGACGCCCGGCGTGGCCAAGCAACTGCAAATCATTCCCTCCGAAGTTTTGTTGCGGCCTGGCCAGAGCCAGACCTTCCGTGTCCGTTCGCTGGACGCGAATGGTTTCCTCGTCGAGGAGTTGAAGGACGTATCGGCAGTGAAGTGGGCTTCGTTCATTCCTCCAACGGCGAAGGTCAAGTCCGCGATGAAAGCGTCGTTCAATGCCGAGGGCGTAATGGTGGCGGCGAATGAAACGACTCCATCCGCCGGCGCATTCGAGGCGAGCGTCGGGCCGCTCAAGGGTTATATTCGCGGGCGGGTGTTGCCTTATTTGCCGATCAAGCAGGATTTTGAATGGGCTGCGATCACGGAGACAAACCTTCTGGATGGCAATGCGATGTTCGCATACCCGCCTTTGCCATGGATCGGGGCACGGTTCAAATTTGAGATTCGCGAACTGGAGGGGAACAAGCTCCTTGCCAAGACGCTCGACAATCCATTTTTCCAGCGCGCGATGGTTTTCATCGGCGAACCTTCGACCAAGAATTACACCATGGAAGCCGACGTGATGAGCGAAGGCAACAAACGCGTCATGTCCGAAGTTGGTCTCGTCAACCAGCGTTATTGCATCGTGCTCAAGAGCAACGACCGGAAACTGGAAGTCAATTCGACCCAGGAGCTTTTCCGTCATTCGGTGGATTTCACGCCTCTGCCCAATGTCTGGTATCATCTCAAAACGCGCGTGGATGTGGCGGCCGATGGCTCGGGCGTGGTGCGCGGCAAGATTTGGAAAAAATCTGATCCCGAACCCGACCAATGGACCATCGAAGTGCCGCACGCCCATGCGCATCGAAGCGGCTCGCCGGGATTGTTTTCATTGGCGCCGCAGAAGCGCGTTTATATTGACAACATCACCGTCACGCCCAACAAATGATCGAATGACACCCGGCTCGCTCATTTGAACGTATCCCACAAACCATGAAAACAGCCAAAACTTTCTCCGTCCCCGCCAATGCGCCTCGTGCGCTCCGCCTTTCCCATTCTCTCCTCGCCTGCGCGCTGGGCGCGAGCCTCTTGCTGCCCAGCACATTTGCCGCAGATTGGCCCCGCTGGGGCGGCAACGATCCCGGCCGCAACATGTATTCACCCGCCACCGGATTGCCCGACCATTTCGATGCCGGCAAATTCAAGAAAGGCAGCGAGGAAGTGGATCTCTCCACCACCAAGAACGTCAAATGGGCCGCACAGCTTGGCTCGCAGGCTTTCGGCAACGTGGTCGTTTCCGGAGGCAAGGTTTTTATCGGCACGAACAATGAAAATCCGCGCGACCCGCAGCACGTCGGCGACCGCAGCATTCTGCTCTGCTTCGACGAAAAGACCGGTGAGTTCCTCTGGCAATTGGTCGTTCCCAAACTCGCCTCCGGCAAGGTCAACGACTGGGAAGGACTTGGCCTCCTCTCCTCTCCTTGCGTCGAAGGCAACCGGCTTTATGTCGTCACCAGCCGTTGCGAAGTGCTTTGTCTCGACACTGACGGCCAGGCCAATGGCAACGACGGGCCATTCACGGATGAAGCGCAATACGTCGTCGGCCCCGGCAAACCCAAGGCCAAAATCGGCCCCAAGGACGCCGACATCATCTGGCGTTACGACATGATGGATGAACTGGGCGTTTTCCCGCACAACGCCTCCAACTGTTCCATCCTCATCATCGGCGACATCATTTACGTCTGCACCTCGAACGGCCAGGACTGGACGCATTCAAACATTCCTTCGCCCAATTCCCCCAGCTTCATCGCGATTGATAAAAAAACCGGCAAGCTCCTCGCCGAGGACGACGCCCACATCGGCCCGCACATTTTCCACGGCCAATGGAGCTCGCCTTCGACCGGCGTTGTGAACGGCAAGCAGCTTGTTTTCTTCGGCGGCGGCAATGGCTTCTGCTACGCATTTGACGCCAAGCCGGTCAAGGAAGGCGACGACAACTTTTTGAAGACCGCCTGGAAATTTGACTGCAACCCGCCTGAACGCTGGGGCACCGACACGGCCCACAAATATCCCGGCGCGGAAGGCCCGAGCGAAATCAACGCGACTCCGGTCTTTTACAAGAACCGCGTGTATGTTCCCGTGGGACAGGACCCCGAACACGGCGAGGGCGTGGGCAATCTTACCTGCATTGACGCCACGCAAACCGGCGACGTCACCAAAACCGCGAAAATCTGGTCTTACTCGGGCATTCACCGCAGCATTTCCACCGTAGCCA
>JAQGPB010000048.1 GCA_028293265.1 Pedosphaera sp.
TATCTCGCCAATCCGGCGGCTCGCACGACCGCTTGTGAGTCGATCAAGTATATCCCCTTGGGCGAGCAGACCAACTCGGATCTCACCTTGGGCGGACAACTGCGCGACCGTTACGAAAACTTCCCACACGATTAGTTTGGCACCGAACTCCGGGACAATGGCGGATACAATCTGCTCCGGGTGATGCACAATGCGGACCTGCATCTGGGTCCGGTTGTGCGGGTATTCGTAATGGGAATCAGCGCCACGGAACAGGGCCGCGCCGGCGGTCCGCGGCCAAGCGACACTGACCAAGCCGATCTTCACCAGGCGTTTGTTGACTTCAAGATTCCGTTTGCCGCGGACACCAGCCTCACATTGCGCGGCGGCCGGCAGTGCATCGTGTTTGGCGCCGAGCGTCTCATCGGCGTGTCCGATTGGACGAACGTTCGCCGGACCTATGACGGAGTGCGGGGGACGTTGGCCTCGCCGGGAAACACCTTTGATATGTTTTATGTTCAACCCGTCCGGGTGCTGCCCTACCGGTTCGACGATGACGTTCCAGACACCTTCATCGCGGGCATCTATGATACGTGGCAGGTTCCCGGCGTCTTGGCAAAGGCGAAGACAAAGTTGGAAATGTATGCCTTCTACGTCAACCGGCAGAGCATTACTTTCAACCAGACCACCACTGGAGAAAACCGTTACACCTTGGGCACGCGTTTCTCGGGCAGCCCCAAGCCGTTTGATTTCGATCTTGAAACGGACTATCAGTTTGGACGGTTCAACTACCAGGAGACTCGCGCGTTCTCCGTTGCCGCGATTGGCGGATACACGCTGGAGAATGCGACTTTCAACCCCCGGTTGTTTCTTGGATTCGACATCGCCAGCGGCGGACGAAGCACAAATCCAGGCGACGCCTTCGACCAGCTTTTTCCCTCCGCGCACGACAAGTTCGGCATCATTGACGCCATCGGCCGGCAAAACATCATTGACGTGCATCCCGGACTCAACTTGACCTTGTTGGAAAACAAACCCGGCGTGCAGCAGTTGGACCTGCTCGTCGAGTACCGCCAGTTTTGGCGTGAGAGCAATCAGGACGCCGTCTATACTTCCTCGGCAACCATCCTGAGAACCAGTGGCGGGAGCAGTGCCAGCGCCATCGGCGGTGAACTTGACCTGCAGGTGAACTGGCAGATTGATCGTTACATCAACGCTTACGCGGGTTACAGCCACTTCTTCCACGGCCCCTTCATTTCGGAGACCGGTCCGCATAGCGACATTGATTTCGCCTACTCCGCGCTGACCTTCACCTTCTGAGCCGTCGTTTTGTGCCGCATCGGCAGCCTTTGTCTGTTCGTGACAAAGTGGAACTTTACCCTATATGGATGCTCTGGAATTGAATCCTTGGGGACAGTATTTTTAATTGTAAGATGCCTTTCGGAAGGAGAACCGTTTGAACGCCAAACAAAAACATTATTTTATGAAACAAACCAAACTGCTTGCTACTTGCCTGATGCTGGCCATGACTGTCGCCGCGCTCGGCTTGTCGGGTTGCGCCAGCACCAAGCATCACGACACGGAATCGCTGCTTTCGGCCGCCGGATTCCATACCATGACTCCCTCCACGTCCCAACAACAGGCGTGCTACGCCGCCCTGCCGCCCTACAAGGTCCAGCGCCACGACTTCAACGGAAAAGTGGTCTATGCCTACGCTGACAAGAAAAACGGCATCGTCTATGTCGGGGGCGAGCAGCAGTATCAGCGTTTTAATCAGCTCGGCCAGCAGCAGAAGGTAGCCAATGAACAGTTACAGGCGGCTGAAATGAATGAGGACGCCGCGATGAATTGGGGCTACTGGGGGCCGGGCCCATGGTGGTAGGAGGCGCCGCACGGCTGCGGGGTATTTATTTTGAATTCGCCCTCGGTTTGGAGTTCCACACTGATGCGGTTTCGGACCGCCTGAAAGCTGAACTCCGAACTAAACTGGCACACTACCTACTGCCGGCTTCCTCACGGGTTGTTGTCAACATGATGACCGGTGTGAGGGCCTCAAACTGATGAGCACCGACTTGTAAACGGGCGTGTTGCTCTTGTCAGCCACACTGCCGACCGCTACCAGCACATTTGTCTCCGGGTAGTACGTCGCCGCGCATCGCCTGGGAATTTCATAGGGAACCACTTGAAAATGACACGCTATCCGCTCCTCGCCGTTGAAATGGCTGATGATATCAACAAACTGTCCCTCACTCAGCGCGGCTTCCGCCAGGTCATCCGCATTGAGGAAAATCACGCGACGCCCGCCAAACACTCCGCGATACCGGTCGTTCAACCCATAGATCGTAGTATTGAACTGATCATGGCTTCGGATGGTGGTCATCAGGAACTCGCCGGGCTTGAGGTCATGATGCGGAATCTGATGCACGATGAAATTCGCCTTTCCAGTTTTGGTCTTGAACACCCGGGTGCGGGCCGCATTGGGCAGGTAAAAAATATCGGCGCGAGTTCGCCGGTTGAAATCCTCGAAGCCCGGAATGACATGCGAGATATGGTCACGGATGCGGTCGTAATCCCCTTGCAAGGCATCCCAGTCCACGGTGCTCCGCCTCCCCAGGGTGGCTTTTGCCAATCCAGCCACGATGGCCGGCTCACTAAGCAGATGGGGCGAGGCGGGCTCGACCACCCCGCGCGAAGAACTGATGACACACAACGCGTCTTCAACCGTCACGAACTGCTCACCGGCCGCTTGCCGGTCTTTCTCCGACCTGCCAAGGCATGGCAAAATAAGCGCCTGCTCTCCCGGAACCAGATGCGCGCGGTTCAACTTGATCGAAACATGCGCCGTAAGGCGGCAGCGGCGCAACGCTTCCGCGGTATAACACGTATCCGGCGTGGCGGAGAGAAAGTTCCCGCCCATGGCAAAGAATACCTTGATGACCCGCTCGTGCATCGCCTTGATCGTATCCACTGTGTCGCACCCATGCTTTGCGGGCGGGGTAAAGTTGAATTCCCTTCCCAAGGCATCGAGAAAACCTTGGGGCATCCGCTCCCAGACGCCCATGGTTCGATCACCCTGCACGTTGGAGTGTCCTCGCACGCAGCAGGCTCCGGCCCCTGGCCTGCCCATGTGGCCTCCCAGCAACAGCAGGTTCATGGCGGCCTCGACGTTATCAACTCCGTTCTTGTGCTGGGTCAGCCCCATGGCCCAGCAGCCGATCATGCGCTTGGCGTTTGCAATCATCTGGCCGGCCTCGCCAATCCGGTCTTTCGGAACTCCGCTTTGCTCCACGATCTCCTCCCAGCTCGTGCGTCTCAGGTCGGCGGCGAAGTCATCGAACCCCGCCGTGTATTGCTTGATGAACTCGTGATCAAGCACTTTGCCCGGACGCCGCTCTTCTTCTTCCAGCAATGCCTTCATGATGCCCTTGAGCACCGCGACATCGCCATTGATGCGCACTTGCAAAAAAAGGTCGGCGAGCTTGAACCCTTTTCCCAACAGCTCCACTGGATAGGATAGCGGATTGTGATATTCCTGCGGGTTCGGGTTTTTGACCCGCATCAAACCCACTTCGGGCAGGGGATTGATGGCAATGATCTTCGCGCCATTCTGCTTCGCGTCCTGGAGCGTGGTCAGCATGCGCGGATGGTTCGTGCCGGGATTTTGGCCGATGATGAAGATCAGGTCGGTTTTTGCGAAATCATCAAACTTCACCGTGGACTTGCCGACCCCAATGCTCTCCACCATCCCGGTGCCGGAGGATTCATGGCACATATTGGAACAGTCCGGCAGATTGTTCGTCCCAAATTGGCGGGCAAAGAGCTGGTAAAGAAATGCCGTCTCGTTGCTCGTGCGCCCCGAGGTGTAAAAAGCGGCTTCATCCGGCGAAGCCAGCCGGTTCAACTCCTCCGCGATGATCCCAAAGGCGTCACCCCATTCGATTGGCTCATAATGTTTCTGCCCCGATCGCAGAACCATCGGCTGGGTCAGGCGGCCCTGCTCATTGAGCCAGTGATCTGATTGGCCGGCCAGTTCGTCCAGCGACCATTTCTTGAAGAATTCAGGCGTGACCCGGCGTCTTGTTGCCTCCGAGGCGGTGGCCTTGGCCCCGTTCTCACAGAATTCGAAGACGAAACGTTTTCCATCCGGGTTCGGCCAGGCGCAACTTTGGCAGTCAAACCCGTCCTTCTGGTTGATCTTTAGGTAGGTTTTGACAGCGTGATCGGCACTCATTTCGTCCAAGCCATAATCCATTGTTTTAAGAATGGCGGGGATGCCGGCGGCGGCTTCAGAGTGGTGGCCGATTCTGGCTTTTCTGGTTTCTTCGGGAGGCTGCGCCCGCCGTAATTCAGGATCGCCCGAGGCGTTCTTCTCGCAGGTCTTCAGCAACTCCAGCCGGTCGGCTTCGGTTTGCTGCAATTGATTGGTTTTTGGCCAGTGTTGCGCGTCAACCCGATATTCCCGGGGTGGATCATCGTCATGAGGAGTGCCTTCCATATAAATCCTTTGAGGCTTGTCTTCAGCCGAATGCCTGCCACGCGTGCATCAACAACCAAGAAATCCTCCCTTTCACGCTACTCGAGAACCAAGTTGGTGGTATGGGGTAAGTGCCCCGTCTTCCAGGAGACGTCATCACCAACCGTCCGGAATCAGCAGCAACTCAGGCAACTGCATGCGCTTCTTGCGCTGGCCGCACCGAGGGGGCCATGAATTCGGGACCGACCGGATCTCTGATCGCTTCTTTGAGGATCCGGTCAATTTCCGCGTCCGCTGACGCATCAAGGTGCCAGCCAAAACCTTCGTCAAGCGGGTCGAGCCGATTGGGATGCCGCGTGCCCCAGAGGACAACGCTCACTCCCGGCTGATCGAGCGCCCAGCGCACCGCCAGGGCAAGCAGACTCTTGCCATACCGCTCTCGCGCAAACTCCTTGAGCTGCTTCGCAGCCGCGAGATACTGCGCGAAACGCGGCGGTTGAAACTTGGGATCTGTCCGGCGCAAATCATCCTC
>JAQGPB010000093.1 GCA_028293265.1 Pedosphaera sp.
CCTCGCCACAACCGCAACCCTCATTGGCGCTCAATTCTACACCAGTACAATTCACGCCGCGCCCTTGTCCGACGAAGACGCCCAAGCCCTCATCCGCCGCGTCAACGAACTCGAGCAACAGGTAAAAGTCCTCGAACGCGACCGCGAGGTGGACCAGGAAACCGCCACCACGAAAGCCAAGGAAACGCCGACTGTCTCCCTGGGTGCATACGGCCTCATGGTTCGCTCTGGCGATTCCAATTTTACCATGAACGCGTACGGATACGCCCAGGCCGATTATCGCGCCTACCTTGGCCAAAAAACAGTTCCCGATACTTTCCTCCTGCGCCGGGTGCGTCCCATCATCGAAGGAACCGTCTGGCAGGACATCAACTATCGCCTGATGTTGGATCTCGGCTCCGGCAACGTCGCCAGCAGCACCGCCAACAACAACAACATCCTCGACGACGCCTACGTCAACGCCCGTTTCTGGAACCAGCTCCAAATCCAGGTGGGCAAATACAAATCACCCATCGGCCTCGAACGCCTCCAATCCACCGCCGACCTCTTCTTCGTCGAAACCGGTTTTGCCACCGAGCTGACGCCCAACTACGACCTCGGCGCGGAAATCCACAACGACTATTTCAACACCCCCGTCGGCTACGCCCTCGGCATCTTCGACGGCGCCGCCGACAACGCCAGCCAGGATGCCGATGTGGACCAGGGCAAGGACGTCGTCGGCCGCCTGTTCACCCAGCCTTTCCTGAACAAGCAGGGCAGTCCCCTGCAACACCTCGGCTTCGGCGTGGCTGGCTCTGAAGGCACCCACACGGCGGGCCCATTGACCACGTATAAGACCCCGGGCCAGCAAACCTTTTTCACCTACGCCAATGTCGCGCCCAACGGCATACAATACCGCATAGACCCGCAGGCCTATTACTTCTGGGGACCCTTCGGTGTCATCGGCGAATGGGTGCTTTCATCCCAAAAATTCACCTCCACCAAGGCCGGCCTGCCGCCGGTCGAGCGCTTCAACAACACCGCCTGGCAGGTCGAAGCCTCCTGGTTTGTGACCGGCGAAGAAAATTCATTCAAGTACATCTCACGGCAGCACGTCACCCCCCGCCATAACTTTGGCATCAGCGAAGGCAGCGGCTGGGGCGCGCTTGAACTCGTCGCCCGCGTCCAGCAGCTCGCCCTCGATCAAAACTCCCTTGAAAAACACGGCGGCAACGCCTTCGTCACCCCCGGCTCCGCCCAAAAAGCCACCGCCTGGGGCGTCGGTGTCAACTGGTACCTCAACCCCAACCTCAAACTCAACCTCGACTACGAAAACACCACCTTCACCGGCTACACACCGACCGCCACCGCCGCCTCCTTCCGTCCCGAACACGTCATCCTCAGCCGCGTGCAATTCTCGTTCTAAGCGCAGCTTGAAATATGGGCGATCAACAACGCAAAACGGCATTCACGCTCATCGAATTGCTGGTAGTGATTGCCATCATCGCCATTCTGGCGGGGCTGTTGCTGCCCGCCCTGGCCAAGGCCAAGGCCAGCGCGCAGCGCACCCAATGCATCAGCCAGAACAAACAGATCGGACTGGCGGTGCTGCTGTATGGCGCCGACTTTGAGGACCGCGCGGTCTGGCCCAATTGGGGAGTGAACAACAAGGGCTGGCTTTATACGCCGGCGGGCGGGCCGCCGCCCCTGAGCCCCAATCCCGAAACCGTTTATTCGGGCGGGCTGCTTTGGGATTACATCAGCCACAATTACCGGATCTACCGGTGCCCGCTGGATAATACCAACTCGCCCAATTGGATTTCACGGACCGACAAGCTTTCCACCTATGTCATGAACGGCGCGGTCCTGGCCTATCATGGCACTCCGCTCGTTGGATATCCCACCCATAAAATCACCGACATGAACCCGTCCGCATTTATGTTATGGGAACCCGACGCCAGCACGCCTGCTGCTGCCCAGATTTCCTACAATGACGGCGCCAGCCAGCCCGACCAGGCCGATGGTCCGAGCACGCGCCACCAAAGCGGATGCGTCGTGACGGGCTATGATGGTCATGCGCAGGTCTTGAAGTTCGACGTCTTCGCGGCTGCAATGGAAAGAAAGGGCACTTCGCCCACCTTGCTTTGGGCCGACCCGGACAGCGTTGACGGTGCGGGATATAATGGCACTGCCACCGGCAATGGATGTTCATTGCCCAAATGACTGACCAAGTCTCCCCTGCGGACACCCCAATCATTACGATCCTGCTCAAAACCATCTCGCACGATCAACCATTGCTTCTCACCAATCCCGCAAAAGCCGCGCGGTGCTGCCACAAGACCATCAGGGCCAGCACAGAAACGATGATGGCCATCGGCAGCCCGGCCGGATTGAGCAACATGTGGAACAGCAGAATGTTGACGATGACGGGGCCAAGCAGCATCAATCCGAGCGGAACGAATCGTCCAGCCAGACAGAGCACGCCGCCGATTACTTGCAGCGCCCCCACCACGTAAATGTAGTGGCTGACGAACAGCGCCTTGGCGAAGTCGCCGGCCGGGCCTCCGGGTGGCGGCGGCATGTGAAGGAATTGCAGGAAAATGTTCAGTCCGAAAATGACGAACACGCAACCCAGAATAATTCGGGCAATCGTAGCGATAATTTTCATAAGATGAGATGAGAACGGTTTTAAGCGACCAGCGATAAAATCTCCCTCGAACGTGCCATCGCCGAGGCCACCGCTTTTTCGGGACCGATTGCGCTCACAGCGACTCCTTCGACACGCACCACGTCAACATCATTGAGACCTATGAAACCGAGGATGGCGCGGAGATACGGCTCCTGGAAGTCCAACGGCTTGGCCGGCCCATCCGAATAGACACCTCCGCTCGCAAGGACGAGGATGACCCGCTTGCCCTTGAGCAATCCTTCAGGCCCTTTTTGCGAGTAAGAAAACGTGCGTCCGGCGCGCACCACATGATCAATCCAGGCTTTGAGCGTTGAGGGAAGGCCGAAGTTGTGCATCGGGACCGCGACCACGATGATATCGGCCGCCAACAGCTCATCAATCAACACATCGGACACAGCCAATGACTGGGTTTGCTCCGGCGTGCGCTGCTCCGGGCCGGTGAAAAGCCCGCCGACGAATGCCTGACCGACATGCGGCGGTGGATGCTGGGCCAAGTCGCGAACGACAACATTCGCGCAGGAGTCGCGTTTTTCAAGGTCGCTGACGATGAATCGGGCGACTTTTTCAGAGTAGGATTCCAATCCTC